>WRHL01000020.1 GCA_009783245.1 Coriobacteriia bacterium | reverse complement strand
ACGGCTCCACCTACAACGCCCCCGACGACCCGCGCATGACCAACATCGGCCGGCGGCTGCGCGACTGGAGCCTCGACGAGCTGCCGCAGGTCATCAACATCATCCGCGGAGAGATGAGCTTCATCGGCCCCCGCCCCGACCTGGAAGAAGAAGCCGCCCTCTATCAAGGCGACGAGCACCGCAAGCTGGAGGCCCGCCCGGGCATCTCGGGCTACGCCCAGGTCTACGGCCGCAACGCCATCCTATGGCACCAACGCCTGGCCCTGGACGTGGAATACATCCAAAACATCAGCTTCCTCTTGGACCTGCGTATCTTTCTGCGCACCTTTTTAGTGGTCTTCAGAAAAGAGGGCGTCTACATAGAGGACGCCGACAGCCAGGCAGAGGCGCCGGCTGCCACGGAAGCCGGCACGGACGAGGCCTGGCCCGCCTCAGGCACCGATCGCATGGAGCCCCAGGTATCTGCAGAGCACCGGGTCCGCCTGGTCTCCTTGGTGGTTGTGGCAAAGGACGAGGAGCGCTGCCTGGGCCAAATCCTGGCTGATATCAGCGGCCAGGACTTCTGCCACTCGGCCATGGAGCTGTTGTTGGTTGACAGCAACGCCGGCGACAACGAGCGGCAGCGCCGCCTGATGGAGAGCTTCGCCCAGACAGACCACGGCTTCAGGCGCGTGTTGGTTCTGGACAACCTCGCCGGCTTCCTCCCTCAGGGCTGTAACGTGGCGCTTTCTGCCTATGAGGGGGATGTCTTCATCCGCATTGACGCCCACGCCCGCATCCCCGCAGATTTCATCCGGCACACTGTTGCCCTGTTGGAAGAGGGCCACGATGTCTGCGGCGGCTTCAGGCCGGTGATCCTTGAGAACCCATCAGCGTGGGGTGAGACGCTATTAGCGGCGGAGGCTTCGCCCTTTGGGGCCAGCCCTGCTCGTTATCGCCGAGACCAGCAGGGGCGGGAAGTCAGCTCCGTCTTCCACGGAGCTTACCGGCGTAGAGTGCTGGAAGAAGTGGGCTTCTACGATGAGCGTCTACAACGCACCGAGGATAATGACTTCAGTCAGCGTATCCGCGCTGCTGGCTACCGCATCTGGATGGATCCCCGCATCCGTTCCCAGCAATACCTGCGCCCCAGCTTCCGCGCCCTGCTCAGGCAGAAGGCGGCCAACGGTTATTGGATAGGGCGCACACTGTGGCTGAAACCGCAGGCGGTCTCTCTGATGCACTTTGTGCCCTTTGTCTTTGTGTTGGCGCTGCTTGTCGGCGCCGTGCTTGGTCTTATCGTCAGCTGGTTGCCCCTGCTGACGCTTATCTACCTCTATGCGGTTGTCAATGTGGTCTCAAGCTTTTTGGCAGCCCTGAAGGCAAGGCATGCCCACTTCCACATGTTTGCCCTGCCCCTGGTGTTCCTCGCAATGCATGTGGGCTATGGCGCTGGTACCCTGGTGGGGCTGGTGCGCGGGCTGCTTTCATCCAGGGCAAGGGGGTGAGCATGCCCACCGTCTCAGTGATCATCCCTGTCTATAACACAGCGGCCTATCTGGGGCGCTGCATGGATTCGGTGCTCAACCAGACACACCGCGACCTGGAGGTCATCCTGATCGACGACGGCTCCACCGACTACTCCCCTGAGCTCTGTGACGACTACGGCCACCAGGACCCGCGTGTCAGGGTGATCCATCAGGCCAACGCCGGTGCTTCTGCGGCGCGCAATGCCGGGCTGGACCTTGCCACCGGTGAGTTCCTCGCCTTTGTGGACAGCGACGACTGGATCGCCCTTGATACCTACGCTTATCTGTTGAGCCTCTTGCAGGAGAGCCGCAGCGATATAGCCGAGGCGATGCTGGAGATCGCCCACTCTGAGGGCCATCGTATGCGCCAGCAGCCCATACAGATAAAGCTCTTCGAGGGGGACGAGATACTGGTCCACTACCTCCAGCACAATGAGTTCCAGATGGGCATACGGCTCTACAAGCGCGAGGTGTTCGCCACGGTGCGCTTTGATGTTGGCCGCATCACCGAGGACGTGCAGGCCGGCTTTGAGGCGCTGAGCAACGCCGGGCGGCTGGTGGTGAGCAACCAACCTAAGTACTTCTACTTCAGCAATCCCGTGGGCATCACTGAGAGCCCCCTGCGCAAACGCGACTACGACCTGCTCTACACCGGCCAGCGCCTGGATGACCTGACCGTAGGCACCACCAACGCAAAATTGCGCAAGCTGGCCTTGACCAAGAAGCGCCGTGCTCCTTTCACGCTGCTGATCAAGATGGCCGTGTATGGCTGCAGCCCAGAGTTGGACGAGAAGGCAACCATCAAGCAGCTCCAGACCGAGGTGCGCAAGCACTACCGCTTCTTGCTGTCCTCGTCCATGCCGCTGAACCGCAAGTTCCTCCTTACTGCCAGCTGCATCAGCTACCCCCTGGTCAGATTCGCAGCCACCCTCTACCGCAAGCTCTCCCGTTAGTGTCATGTGAAGAAAGCCAGGTACCCGTGATAACAGTCTCCATCATCATCCCCATCTATAACGGCGAGCAGGTCCTCAGGCAATGCCTCGACAGCGTACTGTCGCAAACCCTTAAGAACCTTGAGGTCATCTGCATCGACGACGGCTCCACTGACTCCACAAAGGCCATCATCTTGGAATACCGCGCCCGCGACCCCCGCATACAGCTGCTGGAGCAGCAGAACAGCGGCGCCGCAGTGGCGCGCAACCGAGGGATCCGGGTCGCCCAGGGCGAGTACCTCGCCTTCATCGACGCCGACGACCTCTACCCCACACCCCACATCCTGCAAACGCTCTACCAGAACGCAAAGGACCAACAGGTCAGCATCTGCGGCGGCTCCATGGGCGAGTTCAGGGCGAACTCCAAGCGCATCATCACCTACTGGTATGACCCTTACCAGGACGGCTACACCTTCACTGCGCCGCAGCTCATCAACTATGCAGACTACCAGTTCGACTTTGGCTGGACCCGCTTCATCTATAAACGCTCCTTGCTCATAGAGCATGGCATCTGGCAGCCCGAGCGCCGTTACTTTGAGGACCCGCCCTTCTTTGTGCAGGCGATGTCCGCCGCGGGGCGCTTCTTTGCCATCCCCGACATCACCTACCTCTACCGCTGGAGCGCCGGGAAGAAGCACCGCCTCTCAACAAAGGAGCTTGTGTTGGATGCCTTTGCCGGGATAGAGCACAACATCCGTTTCGCCCACGACAAGGACTACCGCCGCCTGCTTGAGATCTCCGTCCACCGCCTGTGCAAGACCCTCGAGCTCATCGACACCAATGACCTCTCCATCATAGAGCGCCAGCTTGAGCTTTTGAGGCTGCTGGAATCCTACCCCGGGGCTGAGGCTGAGGCAGCTCGCTTCGCCCACCAGCTCCAGTGGCAGTTTGTTGACGAGAAGAACATGCTCAAGCGCTTCAAGCTCACCCGGATCAGCCTCTTTCTCAAGCGCCTGAACCGCTTCATCAAAAGAAGGTTGGGCATCCTTCCCGCCTCAGAGGAATAGCTCCTTGTCACATAGGAGCGTTTCTTCGCTTGCTATTGCTTCTTCAAGCAGGATTTGCGGTAGTACTCCCAGAGCGACCACCTGATGCGGGGAGCAGAGGCCCCAGGCGCAGCAAGGATAACCCGCAGTATCCAGCGTGTGCTGCGCATCAGCTTCAGCTTCCTCAACTCGCGCCTCGCAAGGTACGGCGTAAGGATGCCGCCCAGCTCCTTGAGCAGCACAGCCTGGTCCTCTGGCGTCTGGGCGGCAGTATCCTGAACGATGAAACCTACCATCCACTCATAGAATCCTGTCCCGTACTCACCCAGAAATCCCAATCTATCCCAACCAGACACAATCCGCTGGATGATCTGATAATGGTCACGGATCTTCTGAAAGAGCAAACCCTTCCGCTCTGCCATGAGAGAGCCGCTGCGCAACGCACGATAGTTATAGAGTTTGTCAGACAGCAGGAGGGTGCCCCTGGATTGTGGATAGGCAAGGAAATGGAAGACGGCATCCTCTCCAAAGCGCAGGGTCTCATCAAAAAGCAAGTCAGTGCGTATAAGGAAGTCCCTGGTGAGAGCCGTGCGCCAGACATAGGGTTGCGATCTTTCCTCAAACAATAATGCAGGTTCAAACCTTGGATAGAACACATCCCGGGGGCTGAGATAGATAACTGTCCATGGGTCGATATCCTCATCAGAATGCACCTCCGCCCCAAAGGTGACCACTTCTGCACCACTGTCTTCAAAGGCGCTCTTCAAAGTTGAACAGGTGTTGCCCTGAATAGAATCATCCGAGTCAACAAACATGAGGTAGGCTCCCCGAGCTGCTTTTATTCCCGTATTCCTTGCGGCAGAAAGCCCTCTATTCTCTTGGTCGATGATCCTGATGCGGCTGTCACGCCCAGCATAGGCAGCAAGTATCTCCCGCGAAGCATCGGTGGAGCCGTCATTGACGCAGATGACCTCAAGGTCCCCATAGGTCTGTGCCAAAATCGAGTCCAGGCAGCAGGCCAGGTATTCCTCAACCTGATATACGGGGACGACAATAGAGAAGACCGGTGACGTTGCAGCCAACCCTGCTCCCATAGCGTCTCCCTTGCCTGCTCCCACGTCCGCCTCCCTAGGGGCGCTGAGCGTACTTGTTGACCAGCACCTTGAACAACAGGGGCACCCCACCGGTGCGCAGGAAATGCAATGCCTTCCCAAACTTCGAGCGGTTCCCCGCTGAAAGCCGCCGCTGGTGATAGGCCTCGGGCGACTGCAGGATGCTCGCCAGCTCTTCCTTGTTCCACTCCTCGAACATCTGCCAGTCCAGGTGTCCCTGCTCCAGCTCGTCATTCAGCTCGGCAGACATCCTCTGCATGAACTCCAGTTGGAACTCGTCGGCCAGCCGCTCGTAGTTCCACAGATAGGTGCTGAACTTCATCTTGGCCTTGACCGCCAACAGCCAGTCAGGCGCAGACTCTGGCCGTGAGGCAAGATAGCGCTCCATCTCCGCGTATTCGTCGCAGACGCAGTACACCTTACCGGGTGACTTCACCGATGAGTTCACATTGTCTTGCCGATAATGGACAAATGCCTCGCGGAGGAAGACCGCCCGCGTGGCATTGACCCAGACCTTGAAGTTGAAGGAGGTGTCCTGGTAGGAGGCCCCGGGGGTCTCGTTGAAACGTATATCGTTGTCCACTAAGAAGTCGCGGCGGTAGATCGCTCCCCATACAGCCGGGGTCTGATAGAAGATATCCCGTTCCTCCTGGGGGTTGACCAGACGCCCTGTCTGCCCGCGGACCACCAGCCCGTAGAGGACGTTCTTCACCGGGGGGCCCGGCCAGTAGTAGTAGCAGTTAGCCTTGACCACCTGGGCATCGTATTCCTCCAGGGTGCCAACCAGGCGCTCCAGCGTCTCAGGCGCATAGAAGTCATCCGACTCCAATATGGCGATATACGTGCCAACGGCAGCATCCAGCCCTCGGTTCATCGAAGCGCCATAGCCGGAATTGGTCTTGTCGATCAACCTGAAGCGGGTGTCCTTCTCCACATAGCTGACAATGATGTCACGCGAGCCGTCGGTCGAGCCGTCGTTGACGCAGATGACCTCAAAGTCGCCAAAGGTCTGCGCCACAAGCGAGTCCAGGCACTCAACCAAGAAGCGCTCAACGTTGTAGATGGGCACCAGTACAGAGACTTTTGGGGGGGTATTCTCAGGCATACGCGGGGCTCCCTGTCTGCGATTTTCTTTTCAAATCATTATAATGACTTGACTTGTTCATTTTTTCTAGTAATATTTCGGACATTGAACACTCCCTTAGTGCAAAGGCTCAACAAACACATGAAGACTCCTCAAAAGAAGATGCTCGTCTGCCGGCTGATTGCCCAATCCTCAGAAGACACCCCGCTCTGCTCGCAACGTCAGATTGCGCAGGCGCTGGATATCTCGCTGGGACAAGCTAACCAATTGATAACAAGCCTCTCAGAACAAGGCCTAGTGCAGCATACCAAAGGACGCTACCTCCTGACAGTCAGCGGGCAAACATACCTCGACCAATTCAAGGTCGACAATGCCATCATCCTCACCGCCGGCTTTGGCTCGCGCTTTGTGCCCTTCACCTATGATACTCCCAAAGGCCTTCTCAAGGTTAACGGGCAGCCGATGATCGAACGCCAGATAGAGCAGCTCCATGCCGCCGGGATCACGGATATAACCCTGGTAGTGGGCTATCTCAAAGAGAAGTTCGACTACCTCATAGACAAGTATGGGGTGAAGCTGGTCCTTAATCCGGAATACGCAGTCAAGAATAACTTCGTCAGCGTCTACTATGCCCTCGACCAACTCAAGAGCACCTATGTGCTTGCATCGGATCACTGGATCAAAGAGGGCATCTTTAATCCCTGGGAGCCCACCAGCTGGCTGAGCTGTTCCTACTATGAGGGCCCAACCACGGAGTGGGGCATAACCACCGGCGCTCATGGACGCATTGTGCGTATCGACACAACCGGCGAGGATGTGTGGGCACTGAACGGGCCCGCCTACTTCTCAAAAGAGTTCTCGCAGCGCTTTGCTGAGCTGATACAGGAGGCCTATCTAAACCCGCAGGCAGATGATTTCTATTGGGAAGACATCCTGAAAGACAACTTGGAAGAGCTGGAGATATACCCCAACCAACAGGCACCAGGGAACATCTTCGAGTTTGAGAACCTTGAGGAGCTGCGTGGTTTTGACGCAAGCTACCGGCAGGAGACCGACAACGCCACAATGCAGAAAATCGCTGAGGTCTTTGCTGTCCCACAAGATGAGATCACAGGCATCCGTCCTATAAAAGAAGGAATGACCAACCAAAGCTTTGTGTTCCAGGTCAAAGGCTCTGAGTACGTTTTCAGGCTACCGGGGGCAGGCACTGGTGATCTTATCGACAGAAGCTCGGAGAAGCGAAGCTACGAGTTGGTCGCACCGCTGAACATTGCCGATGAGATCGTGTTCTTCGACGGTGATTCAGGCATCAAGATAAGCAGGTTCTACCAGGGAGCAAACGTTGTTGACGCGGATAGTGACACTGAGCTCAAGCGTGCCATGGAACTGCTCGCAAAGATCCACCAGGCTGGAATCGCCGCGGAGCACCGCTTCGACATCGCAGAGCGTATCGACTTCTATGAGGGCCTGGCCCAAGGGATCAACGCAATCCATTTCAGCGACTACTCCGAGGTGCGTCTGAAAGCAAATGTGCTGCTCAAGCTCAGAGAACAGCTGGCAATACCAGAGGTGCTCTGCCACATAGACTACATCTACGCAAACGTCCTGTGGTTACCCGACAACGGCGTGCGCGTCATCGACTGGGAATACAGCGGCGCAGCGGATCCGATAATCGACATCGCCATGTTCTCGATCTACTCGTACTTTCCCCGTGAGCGGGCGGACCTCGCGCTTACCTACTATCTGGGCAGGACCCCCCAGCGGCAGGAAGAGGCACGGCTCTATATGTACATAGCGCTGGCGGGGTTCTTATGGTCGATCTGGTGTGAATACAAGCAGGGGCTCGGCGAGGATTTTGGCGAGTACCCCCTTGTTCAATATAGATATATGAAGGATTTCTACAGGATCTTAAAGGATGGAGGATATCTCGATGAGTTCTCAATTGGCGCGTGAAAAGAAAACACAGCTTGCGCGCAGCTTCTTTGTCAAGGGGATCTCGGTAGCAACGCTGTCGGGAATGATGTACGGCCTGTACTCAGCGTTCATCACCTATGCCATGGGTGAGGGTGTTTGGAGCGGCTGGTACGCTGAGAACACCGTTCTCACAATGTTTGTTGTTGTGTACGTTTTAGGTGTGCTTGGCTCAGGAATCAATGACACGATAAGCGCGGTCTGGGCCATAGGCATCGCTGCGGTCAAAGGCAAGCTGATGGATTTCTTCCGCTGCTTCAAGACCAAGCCTGGCCTTGTCATGATCATCTGCGCCGTTGTAGGTGGCCCTATAGCCAGCGCGGCCTACATCATCTCCTTGCAGATGGCAGGCTCGATCATCATCCCCATAACCGCGCTCTGCCCAGCGCTTGGCGCCCTGCTTGGACGCATCCTGTTCAAGCAGAAGCTCAACGGCCGCATGATAATCGGCATACTCGTCTGCCTCACCGCAACTCTTATGATCGGTTGGTCAAGCCTGCAGGAAGGTGCCCAGGAAGGCGCACTGCTTGGTTGCATCATCGCGTTGGTCGCAGCTCTGGGTTGGGCTGTTGAGGGTTGCGTCGCGGGTTTTGGCACCACCGTCATCGACTACGAGATAGGCATCACCATCCGCCAGGTCACCAGCGGCGTGGTCAACCTTGTCATCTTCCTCCCCATAGTCTGCATCATCGGCGGCAACATCCTGCTCGCCCCCGAGCTCACCTTCGCCGCCTTCACCAGCGGCCCCTCCATGATCTTCTTTGTGGTGAGCGGCTTCTTCGCTCTGTTCGCCTACAGCCTCTGGTACAAGGGCAACAGCATGTGCGGCACTGCTTTGGGCATGGCCTGCAACGGCGCCTACTCCTTCTGGGGCCCCTTCTTCTGCTGGCTGGTGCTGGGCGTCTTCTTTGGCCAAAGCGGTTGGGCGCTCGAGCCCATAGCCTGGGTTGCAGCCATTGTCATGTTCTTAGGGATCCTGCTTATCGCGGTCAACCCTCTTGACTGGTTCAAGAAGAAGAACACAGACGCGACAGAAGAGGCGGTGTAGTCATGTTGCCATTCAACTTTGCCATCCTAAAGCTCTTCCTGAGCGTTGAAGAAGCAGATGCCGATCAGGTCATGACGCAGCTCACCGATGAGTATCACAAGTCCCGGCAATTCAAGAAGTCGTCCGTGATCGAGGCCCTGATGACCGCCGAGGCCAACGGCCTGTTAGAGGAGACGCGCTTTGACCTGGACGCAGAAGAGCAGCTCCACGTCTATTATCGTGCCACTGCTGAAGGGCGTACCATGATAGAGACCTACATAGGAAAATAGCGACGCCCTATAAACAACAGGCACTATCTCAAAGACAGTGCCGTGTGGGAGAGAAGCAACCCGCACGGCACTTTTTCTTAAAACCAGAAGTCGACACCTTCGACTATCTCTTCAACAAGCTCCCAGTTACTCCAGTCATTCGCATCGCCAGTTATGCGGAACACCGCTGTCACATATTCGCCGTTCCCCGTGGTATAGCGATGACGATAATAACGGACTACTGCCTCATCCTCACCTACCTCAAAATAGGTCCTACCCCACTTGCTCGCATCGCCGCCCGCAGCAGCAACACAGGTTGCTTGCAGGTTGTCTATTGACACTGGAGCATTGCTGACCTGCAGCGGCACTCCTTCTGACCCTGCCGGCTTGACAAGAAGGCCAACGGGTTGAGCGCGATCCAAGAGCTTATGCATCACATGTTCTGGATGGTCTCCGGTGATTATTATCGTTGCATCCTTATAAACACCAAGTGCCTTAAGCTGCCTGAAATACTCGTTGAGTATGAGGAAGCATCCCTTGGTCTGTTCAACAGCGCTCCCCTTCCCTTCCTCCTCCAGCTGTGCCTGGGCGTTGATGGTGTAGGGAACGTGGGAGCCCCTGAGGTGGATATAGGTAAAATGCCCGGGACCTTCAATAATCGTCAGGCCCCCTAAGACCTCATCGTAGAACTTCAGGTCATCCGCCATATAGATCCTTGCGCCTTCTGACTGGGCATCATCAGACTCGTCATACACCATAGAGAAGTTGAAATAGTCAGGGGGGATCCAGAAGCTGTTCTTGAAAGCGTGCGGCGAAAGCTTCAGCACATTCAGTTTCATCAGCTGCTTGATGGCATAAGGGATGTCAATGGTATAGGAGACGGTGTGCAGGTTGTCTGCCACCCCCACAAGTTGGGTGGCGCCGTCATTGTAGCAATGCGGGTTCTCCATGTAGATATTTGCGGAGAAGCCCTGCTCTCGGATATCAGACACAAAGGTCCCCTGCTCATAAGCCTCAGCGGTATAGACGGTTCTCAGCGTCCTTGAGTCAAAAGGCGCCCCTGTCATGTAGTTGATCACTGACGGGTAGGTGGAGTTCCACGCTGCGACATTGTTGCGGAAATAGGTAAAACCATCCAAGTTGTCAAAGAAGCCCGGATCCTCGGCAAGGATGGCATCTACATACCTCTCATCAAACGCATCCAAGATGATGAAGATGATATTCTCGTTCTCTGATACCTCGGTTATGCCATCCCAAGTCAGATAGAGGTCCTCGCTTCTGTGCTCCGCGCCACCTCTCCCCGGTGTATTCCAGGGGTTTGCAGAGGGGTATATTGATAGCAGGGCAACCAGTTGCGCCGCGATAATGAGCACAGGAATAAAGAGGGCGGCCCGTCTGAAGAAGCGCTGATACCTCTCCCTGCGCATAAGACCAAAGAGCAGGACAAGCGCAAAGATCACGAGCCAGGCAGCAGCATTGATCAGCACCGAGGATAGCCCCAACTCCTCCCAACCCAAGGGTGAGCCAATGAGCTGTCCTATGCCAGAATTGAAGAACGTGATCTGCAGATACCCGCAGAGGAGGAAGGAAAGCGCCAGACAGACGGCCAGATCAAAGAGCCGACCTCGCAGAACTGCCAATAAGAGGGTTACTACAACAAACGCCAACAGGCCGAGCGCAAGTATTATCCAGATGACCTCTGCAAGTGAAAAGGGCATTTCTGCCGCGTTGGTGATAGCCGAGTCGATGATAGGGAATATCAGATAGGTCACAGCGAGCCCCCCGGCTATGAGCAGGGCTACCGGTAGACGCTTCTTGAACGTGCGTTCATCCCCCCAAAGCCAGGTGCCAAAACGCCGCAGCCAGCCTTGCAGGCCCCGCGTACGCGCGCCACTCTCAGCCTGCTCTTCTACTGAGGGCTTCTCGTCATAAGGCACATACAGAGACAGTGCTGGATAGCTCTCTCTCACAGGGATCGGGTAGTCGATGATCCCTGCAGCAAGAGCCTCTTCCTCAGAGAGGAACCCTTTCTGATTATTCTCTTCACTTGCAGTAGCTTTAGTTCCCTGCCGTCTGCCCACGCGCTTTGTGAACGCATGTAAAACAACCTTCACGTTTGTGACAATCATCTGGAACCGATAGATGAAGATACTCAGCGTAACGCCAAGTGTGATGATGAGCGCTGTCATGATCTGGATGAGATAAGTGGTAGTTGCTGGATCTATGTAGGCCCATGCCAACCGGACCGGTGCTAGCGCAAAGAGGATGATCCAAAGCGAGATGAGCGCAAGGCGTCTTCTCATGCCTGATCCTTAAGTACCCTGCTCCTTTGCTGCCCCTTTTGCTCTTCGCGTGCCTTAAGCTGAGCAGGCTGTGCGTAGCGGGATGGATCCTTTCCCACAGAGCGCAGGTACTCAATCTCCTTCACCCGGGCAATGAGGTAGTCACCGCCACCTCGAGCTGCATCTCCTATGTCAAAGATGTTCTGCTGTAGCACTGCGGTGATATGCGTGCGGTACTCCTCTGTGTGATCGAGCAGGTCTTTGACAACATCGGCGAGCCCGTCGAGCTTATCGGTATCAACTGAGACTCCCAGCTCATCACGCAATGAGATATCAAGGGGCACCAAAGGCAGAAGGTCATACTCGGGGTTCATTATCTTCATGGGGGTATTGATGAACAACGAGGGCTTCTTGGTACCATAGGAGAATTCCTGAGCAATAGAGGACCAGTCGGTGATGACCAGGTCGGATTGGTATACCGTCTCGTTTGAGGAGAAGTCCGTCTCAAAGACCAGCGTGCCGCCCTTCTCGTCTGCCTGTGAGCAGGGTTCGGTATAGCGGTCGATGATGGCCTGCATACGCATGGGGAAACGCTTCACGTATTCTGGGTGTGGCCTGACAACAATCCTATAACCCTTGCCAAGCAAGGCCTCCAGGATCTTGTCCAGGCAGAGGTCCATGATATTGTCCACCTGCCATGAAGGGCCAATGAGTATCTGCTTGTTCTTGGAAGCCCCAGCTGCTCCCTCACTGTCAATCTCCATCGCTGCTACACGATCCAATAGCTCATCCAGCAGGCCAAAGCCTGTCTTCACTAAGGTCTTGGGCGGCAGGTTGTAGTACTTTTCCGTCTCCCGTACCTCGTCTATATGGTTTGGCCCGTAGACAAAAACCGTGTCGAAGTGATCGAGCGCGCCCTTTCTGAGCATGAGTTGGTAGGAGGTCATGCCATGATCCAGATAGATGTACTCGACATCCTTGCGAACTAGTGAGCGCTTGACATGGTAGGTTTCCAGGTCAGGCGTGGTCATCAAGATAAGATCGGCATCCATCTTCATCATGAAGGCGATGAGTGCCTTTGGGCCAATGTAGTAAGGGATAATCTGCGGGTTCTCAGTCGTGAAGATACGGTCATCGGGATCATTGGTCACATAATGGACAATGATGTCTGAGTGTTCTGTGACATAGTTCACAACGGCGAAGAAGTACTTCCAGTATCCGCTTCCCTCTGAATACACCACCAGGTTCTTCTTGAGGTTCTTAGCATAGAAGCGCTTGGTGTCGGCCTTCTCCCGCTCGGCTAGCTCGCGTCTGCGCCCCCGCTCCTTAGTGCGCTGTGCCCGTGTGGGTTTGGTTGGCATGACGCGGTTCGCATAGTCTATGTATTTCTTTGGGCTGTAGATGAGGTTACACAAAGCCAACACCGGAAGAGAGAGCAGGTTACCTGTTATCCAGTACAGGCCAAGACCACAAGGCAGGACCAGGGCGAAATAGCCCGAGAAGATTACCAGGAAGATGGTCATGCCCCATTTGCTGAAGAAACCTGCCTCGGCCTGCAGCACGTTGTAGCGGTTCTGAACCAGGGCAAGGGTCAGGGCGCTTAGAGCAGACAGGATGGGGATGATCAGGGTGATGCTTCCCAGCTGCGGTATCTCAGCAAGGTTGATGCCCAGGAAATTAACATCCACGGCGTTGATCTGAGAGATGATCTCCGCTGTTGATAATGCGCCGGAATCAGGCATCTGTGCAAAGGCCGCGGGATTCCCCTGCACCGTCTCAAGTGCGCGTATCTGCGCGCCATAACCCAAGTCAGCTGGAGGAATACCAAGGATCTCTGCAGTGCGATTGATAAAGCTTGAAATGCTTGGTTTATCCAGATGAAGCAGGTGTCGCAGAGGGTTGTAGATGACATCGATAAGCCCCAGGATGATGGGTATCTGGAATAACAGGGGCAGGATGCCCTTGACGGTGCTGTAGTGCTCCCTTTTATAGAGTGCTTTGGTTTCCTGCATGATGAGCTCGCCGTTGCCGCTGTTGCGCAGCTTGATATCCGCGAGCTCTGGCTGCATCTTGACCATCTTGATGGAGTTCTTCTGCGCGATGATCGACAGAGGGAACAAGATGACCTTGGTCAACAGCGTGAACAGCAGGATGGCCGCCCCATAATTTTTAAGCAGCACAAAACATAAGTACATGAGGTAGCCAAGAGGCGTACCTATCAGATTATTAAAGGCTTCCATAGCTCCACAGTATCTAAAGGGGTATGCATCATTTCTTCATCAGGACATGATAGATATTTGATCCTTTTTTTACAATCACCACAGC
Organism: Coriobacteriia bacterium; assembly: GCA_009783245.1. GTDB lineage: Bacteria > Actinomycetota > Coriobacteriia > Coriobacteriales > UBA8131 > WRHL01. The sequence goes on along the minus strand of WRHL01000020.1, from coordinate 14,726 downwards.
TGCCACTCTCCCTGCCACCCTCCCTGCCGGGTTTCAAGCTAGTGCCTGTGTCGTGGTACAATGTGCAGTCTGAACAGGAGGTATTATCAGCATATGAACATCAAGTTCAGTGGTCGGATGGTTTTCCTTATCCTTTGGGATATTCTTGCTACCTACCTTGCCTATACGCTGGCTGCCTTTGGCACCCGCCAGGCTGAGGATATCTTCGCTACCACCAACTTCCTCTTCATCTTTGGGATAAGCGCGATCATCAACCTTGCGGTCTTCTTCGCCTTCCGCCTTTACAACAACCTCTGGGAATACGCCAGCACCAGCGAGATACTCCAGCTGGTCTACGCCACTGCTATCTCCACGGTTGGCGGCGGCTTGATCCACTTCATCGCAGACCCAACCCTGCGTCTGCCAGTACGTGTCTACTTCATAGCTTGGGTCCTGCTGCTCTTCTTCACGGGCGTCGCACGCTTCGCCTTTCGGTTCTACCGGCGCAACAAGCAGATCATCGACAAGCGGCCCCCGGCTTCCTCCCGGCGTCGTACCTTGATAGTGGGCGCAGGTGAGACCGGTTCGCTCACCATCAACCGCATGGTGGAAGGCGACTACGCCATGCAGGGGCTCCCCATAGTGGCAGTGGACGATGACCCCAACAAACAGGGGCACCGCATCCATGGGATCAAGGTGGTCGGCACCACAGACGACATCCTCGAGCGCGTCAACCGCTATCAGATAGAGCAGATCGTCATCGCCATTCCCAGCGCCAGCGTGGCTGAACGCAAGCGAATCTATGACATCTGCATCCAGACGGACTGCCATCTCTTCACGCTACCCAACGTGCGCGACCTGCGCATCGACGAGCTCGACGACGTGCGCCTGCGTGAGGTGGACCTCACCGACCTGCTCAGCCGCGAAGAGGTGGTGCTCAGCGCAAGCAAGGGAGGAGCATACCTCACCGGCAAGAAGGTGCTCATCACGGGCGGCGGGGGCTCCATCGGCTCTGAGCTTGCGCGGCAGATCGCAACCGTCCATCCCAGGCAGATCATCATCTTCGACATCTATGAGAACACCTCCTATGAGCTGGCGCTGGAAATGCGCGACCGCTTCGGTGACCTCGATTTCCGTGTGGAGATAGGCTCTGTCCGCGATAAGGAGCGGCTGAATACCCTGTTCGCCACCTACCAGCCCGACGTGGTCTTCCACGCCGCAGCACACAAGCACGTTCCGCTTATGGAGATAAGTCCGCGCGAGGCAGTCATCAATAACGTCTTCGGTACACTCTTCGCCGCTCAGGCCGCCCACAACCACCATACGCAATGCTTCATCCTCATCTCAACCGACAAGGCGGTCAACCCCACCTCCGTCATGGGCGCAACAAAGCGGCTGGGCGAGATGATCGTCCAGCACTTCGCGCAGTTCTCACCCACCTGCTTTGCTTCTGTGCGCTTTGGAAACGTCTTGGGATCCCACGGCAGCGTCATCCCCGTGTTCAAGCGACAGATCGAGGAGGGTGGGCCCATCACGGTCACCAACCCCGAGGTGACCCGCTACTTCATGACCATCCCTGAGGCCTCCCGCCTGGTGGTGCAGGCCGGCAGCATGGCCCAAGGTGGCGAGATCTTCATCCTGGAAATGGGCGAGCAGGTCAGAATCGATGACCTGGCGCGAAAACTCATCCGCCTCTCCGGGCTACGCCCCGATGTGGATATCCGCATTGAATACACCGGGCTCAGACCAGGGGAGAAGCTCTACGAGGAGCTGCTCATGGATGGCGAGACCACAGCCGCCACAAAGACCGAAGGCATCCTGGTATCCACGGGGTCGGCCCAGGCCCCTGAGGACCTCCTTGCGGGATTGCAGAAGCTGGAGGCCTGCCTGGATAAGGACGCTTCGGTTATAATTACCTGCCTGGCAGAACAAGTCCCAACCTATAACCCTTCAAATGACCAGGCCTTTTATGGAGAAGCTTGATGGCATATACCCGCGATAACCTGAAGAAGGATGCCTTCATCCTTCAGATGTTGGTGTCCAGGGATTTCAAACTGAAGTACCGCAGGAGCTTCCTGGGCATAGCTTGGAGCATCCTGAACCCTCTGTTGATGATGATAGTCATGGCCGCGGTCTTCTCGCATGTCTTCCGCTTTGACATCCCCAATTTCCCGGTATACCTCATCTTGGGGATGACCCTCTTCTCGCTCATGTCGGTCTCCACCAACGCGGGCGTGCTGTCCATCATCAACGCGGCGCCACTCATCAAGAAGATCCGCGTGAACAAGCTGCTCTTCCCTTTGGAAACCGTTCTGTTCGAACTGCTCAACTATGCGCTTTCCCTGGTGGCGGTCATCCTGGTCATGTTGTATTTCCAGATCACGCCTACTATAAACATCCTCTTCCTGCCTCTACTTTTAGTATATGTGTTCATGTTCTGTACCGGGTTATCCCTGATCCTCTCCGCGCTTTCTGTCTTCTTCCGCGACATGATCTATCTCTGGGGGGTGGTCATCATCGCGTGGACCTATACCACGCCCATCTTCTACCACATCGACTTGTTGGAACCCTGGATGCAAAAGGTGATGCTGTTCAATCCCATGTTCCACTACGTGAACTACATCCGGGAGATAACCCTGTGGGGAGTAACCCCAAACCTGACGAACAACCTCATCTGCTTTGGCGCCGCCCTGATAACGCTCATCATTGGGCTTCTTGTCTTCCGCAAGACAGAGAAAAGGTTCATCCTCTATGTCTAGGAAGAGCGCCCAAGCCCAATTCCATGAAACCTCTGGTAACAACGTTGTTGTCCTGGAGAATGTCAGCATGGTCTTCAATAAGGCCAGTGAGTCACTGGGCAGCCTCAAGGAATACGTCATCAAACTGCTGAAACGACAGCTCTTCTTTGACAAGTTCCTGGCGCTAGACAACATCTCGCTCACTATCAAGAAGGGTGATGTCTTTGGCATTGTCGGCACCAATGGCTCGGGAAAATCTACCCTCCTGAAGATCATCGCCGGCGTGCTAGAGCCAAGCTCAGGCAGCTGTATGACAAAAGGGACCATCGCCCCCCTCATAGAGTTGGGTGCCGGGTTTGACCCAGAGCTAAGCGCCCGTGAGAACATCTATCTCAATGGGGCCCTCCTGGGCTATAAAAAGATCTTCATAGACCAGCACTTCGATGAGATCGTGGAGTTCGCAGAGGTGAAGGATTTCCTGGACCTGCCTATGAAGAACTTCTCTTCTGGTATGATCGCCCGCCTTGCGTTCTCTGTGGCAACCGTCATAGTGCCTGATATCCTCATTGTCGATGAGACGCTCGCCGTGGGGGACATGTTCTTCCAGGAGAAGTGCGAGACACGCATCAGGAAGCTCATCGACGTGGACCATGTGACTGTGCTCTTTGTATCCCATGACACCCATCAGGTAGAACGTATCTGCGAGAGGGCTATCTGGATAGAGCACGGCGTCGAGCAGACGCGCGGCCCTGCGCCCGAGGTCTGCCAAGCCTATAGAAGCAGCCACGGAGGATAAGTGAAGAAACGCATCTTCCTCATCGCGTTCTGGTTCGCGTTGTTTCTGCTTGTCCCCGCAAGGCCGGCCTGGGCCTATATCGACCCTGCCACCACCACATACCTCATCCAGATAGTCACCGCGCTCATCATCACCTTGGGCGTCTCGTTGAGCATCTTCTTGTACCGGTTCCAGATCATCATCACCAACATCAGGGTCATGCTCCACGCATTCGCCAAACGCATCAGCGGCCAACAAGGTGTAAAGGTGGCAACCAGCGAAGCAAGAACTGTGACCGAACACCTCTCAGAAGAAGAGGCCCTGGCTGCCGGGCTTTTGGATTACCCAATCCCTGTGTGTGAGAACTATCCTGCCTTGGCGCCGCCCTCCCCAGACAAGGTGACAGTGCAAGAAGAAGCCGCTGCCAACGCCCCCATAGAGAAGGGCTGGTTGCACCGCTTTGGCGCCTGGCTTCTGCACGATGAGCGCAAGGCCAAACAGCGCCTGCCGCTTTCCCTGCTCATCGCCGGAGGTCTCGCTGTGACCTACCTGGTATTCCCCATGCTCGACTCGTTGATCATGAACGCCAGTGATATCCCCCTTCTGCTCAACGAGGCCCTGGGCATCATACTGCTGCTTGGCTTATTGGCTTTTATCGTATTGACGCTCTTCCTGGTGGCCTTGCGCGGCCGGCTCTTCGACCTGGCCATCTGTGTGACGCTTTCCTTTTTGGTCTGCGGCTACCTGCAGATAACCTTCTTCAATTCAGGCATCGGCCAACTCATAGGCACACAGCTGGGATGGGAGAAGTTCGGGGTCTTCTCCGTGGTAACAAATCTGCTCATTTGGCTGGGGGTGTTTGCGCTTATCATCTTTCTGGGACTCATACGCAAAGCGAGAAGATACCGCTTCTTCAGGCAACTCTCCCTCTTTGTGCCCGCGCTCATCATCACGGTCCAGTTCATCGCCCTGCTCTCCATCTTCCCCTTTTCCAACACAGGGGAGACGTCTGCAAACACCAACTCCGCGCAGGATGGAACCGCGCTTTACCTCACCTGGGAAGGCATTACCGAGGTATCGGCAAACGAGAATATCATCGTCATTATCCTGGATACCTTTGATATGCGATACGTCAATGCCATACTTGCGGAGGATCCCGGTTTCTTTGACAGCCTTGATGGATTCACCTTCTTCACCAACAACATGACGGTATGGAACTCGACCTATCCAGCGGTGATCAACTACATGACAGCCAAGCCTTATGAGATCAACGTCATGAGGAACGAATATACAGAGGAGGCCTACGCGCAGAGGCTTTTTGTTGAGGATATCCGCGATCAGGGCTTCTCTGCCAGTATTTATATGGACTACCCGCATAGCTATTGCTCCGGAACCCAACTGGTGGAAGTAGCAGACAACCTGCGCGACGTACCCTGCACGGTGAATGTGCAGTATGCCATCATACAACTGTGTAAGCTCAACCTCTTGAAACTCTCCCCGCTTGCCTGCAAGAATATGTTCTGGATCCCGCCGGATTATTTCAATTACAGCATTGATTCCATTGGGTCGGGAGAAGGTGGTATCTATCAGTCTGATGACCTTCGTTTCTTCGATATGGTAGAAGAGGGCTTGCAGGTGGTGGATGAGCCAGGTCATTTTGCCTACATCCACCTGCGAGGTTCCCATGCCCCCTATATCATAGACGCCCAGGGTAAGTACATCGAAGATGGGGGATCCCCTGTCGAGCAGACCAAGGGATGCTTCCTGCTGCTTGACGACTATCTCAGGCAGCTAAAAGAGCTGGGACTCTACAAGGACGCGACCATTATCATCACCGGTGATCATCCAGAACACGTGATGCATACACTACTGTTCTGGCCCTCGACCGTTGGCCTGTTTGTCAAACCTTCTGGGGCAGAGGGTACTCCGCTTCAAACCAACAACGCCCCGGTAACCATCGATAACATGCGTGCCACCTGCGTTGCGGCCGCAGGAGGGGACACAAGCGCCTGGGGCAAGACCTATTTCGAGGTAGCAGAAGATGAGTCAGCGGTGCGGTATTTCTATCATCGCTACACAGGCGAATGGGATATCCACTACACCGCTGTCTTCCGTGTGACAGGCGACGCAAGCGACTGGAACAACTGGGAGCTGGTCGAACAGATAGTCCAAGACCACAAATACTGGTTCTAAGGACAGAGGGGGGGGTGGACAGGGGTACGTATAATTCGTCCATTTTTCATTAGGGGGGTGGACAGGGGTACGTATAATTCGTCCATTTTTCATTAAAAATGGACGAATTATACGTACCCCTGTCCACCCTTGGGAAGCTATCCGGTGGTGTCTGTGGTGTGCTCTTCACAAAGTTCCTCGCCCTGAAAAAGGCTGAGCAGCTGGAAGCCCAGGACCTGGCAGCCCTCAAAGCCGCCGACCAGGAAACCCTCAAAGCCGCAGAAGGAGCACCCGCCTAGGGCTGCTCATAGCTGCTTATACAATGCCTCAAGCTGGTCGATGTAGGCTCTGAGCTCAGCTTTCTGGTGCCAGCTCAAGAACATAGAGGTCACGGTTACGTAGCTGGTGCTCACCATTGAACAGCAGGTTATCGTAGAAAGCATCGAGGTATTTCGTTGTCGCCTTAATGCCTTGTGCAATATTGGAATAGCTCGCCCTAACAAGGGCATTACGATAATAAAGGGAATGCTGCTTAAAGGTGCTATTGCTGACATCAAAGCCAAGTGAGTTGAGATATTTACCTATGAAAACAGCGACGGTGCGTGTGTTCCCCTCACTGAAAGGGTGGGTAAACCAGATCTGCCTGGTGAAATGGCTTACTCGCTCGACTGTGTAAAACCGCTCATTGCTGTTCCAGATGTCCATCTGCTCGTCTTCTATTGCCTTGCGAAGCATGCGCTCTACGGCTTCAGGCCCTATGTAATTGACTGTATCGCCAAAGAGTATCTCTTCTCGCTTCCAAAGGTGCACCTTCTTGAACTGCCCCGCATCTGACATGGTGTCCTGGAAGATGTAATGGTGGTATTCCTTGAGGCAATCCACGCTAAGGTCAAAGCCGGGAACCTGATACAACTCATTGATCCTTGCAGCGGCATGATCGGCTTCTACCTGACGAGAATACTCCGGCTTGTGATCTGTGTAGTAGCTGGTTAACAGCCCCACCACTTCCTGATAGTCAAGCTCTCCAGCAATATTCTCTTCTACAAGGCCACGCAGATAGTTCGATGGTTCCAGGCCGTCCACGGCTTGCAAACCCAAGGCAATGCCCCAGTATGCAGCCCTTTCAGCACTGGTGCTCCGATAGCCCGTTGAGATGTATTCAGATGAGAAGCCGTCTTCAGTCATATTGGCTCCCTTCATTACCACCCATTGTGTTGCAGAACTCGCTAACCGCAGAGATGATCTGATCCAGCTCCTCTGTTTCCAGGTAAGGGTGGATGGGAAGGCTGAGGACGGTCCTGCAAAGCTCCTCTGAGACCCCATTATCATCAAACCACTGCGCGGTATTCTCCAGCGCCGGTTGCTGGCTAAGCGGCTTTGGGTAGTAGACCATGGTGGGAATCCCCTGCTGTTTGAGGCGCTTCTGCAGTGCGTTGCGATCGATTGCCTCTGGAAGACAAACCGTATACTGTGCCCAGGAGCTGTAATAGCCATCTGGCACCACGGGCAACCTGAGGCCCGTGCACTTAAGGCCCTTGCCATAGTACTCCGCGACTCCATTGACCGCCTCAAGCTCATGATCCTTGAATGCGGCAAGTTTCACGCGTAGGATGGCTGCCTGGATGGCGTCCAGCCTGCTGTTCATGCCTATGCGCACGTTGTCATACTTCATGGTCCCCTTCCCATGGACCGCATAGCTTTGGATGAGAGTGGCCCATGCATGGTTGTCCGTGAAGACGGCCCCGCCGTCACCATAACAACCCAAAGGCTTAGCAGGGAAGAAACTCGTAATGGAGATATCGCCAAAGCTACCGGCTTTCTGCCCCTTGATAGAGCCGCCAAAGGCCTGTGCGGCATCCTCCAGGATCAGCAGGCCATAGGTATCACAGAGAGAACGTATCGCTGGATAATCAGCCGGCAGGCCAAAGAGGTCAACGGTGACCACGGCCCGTGGGGTCAGTCTGCCTTCCTCCATTACTGCCTTTATGGCCTGCTCAAGCTTGCGTGGATCGATGTTGAAGGTCCCTGCATCCACGTCAACCAGGATGGGCGTTGCCCCGATAAGTGCAGGGGCCTCAGCGCTGGCAAAGAAGGTGAAATCCGGGACAAAGACTGCATCGCCAGGCCCAAGTTCCCAAGCCATCAGCGCGAGGCTCAGGGCATCCGTGCCGTTTGCGCAGCTGATGCAATGGGTCGCGCCCACATACTGCATCAACTCGCGCTCCAACGCACTGACCTCGTCCCCGCCTATGAAGTGCGCTGAAGCGCACACGCGGGCAATGGCGCTGTCTATATCAGCCCTCAGCGCAGCATACTGTTTCTGCAAGTCCCTAAATTGGATCATCTGACCGCTCCAGTCCCTCTTCGCTCTCCTGATATGCCCGCCCACAGGCAGCGCAGCGCAGAGAGCCCGGAAGCGTCTCACCACATTCGCAGGCCCAGCCACGTCTTTGGGCTGGCACCCCAAGCATCAGGGCATAAGCGGGCACATCCTTTGTGACAACAGCGCCAGCGCCGATAAGCGACCATTCCCCTATTTCTGTCCCGCAGACAATGGTTGCATTGGCGCCAATCGACGCACCCGTGTGTACAACGGTCTTCAGATAGTTTTGGCTTCCCTTGGGATACTTTGCCCGAGGGGTGAGGTCGTTGGTGAATACGCAAGAGGGCCCGCAAAAGACATAGTCCTCAAGCACAACACCACTGAAAAGGGATACGTTGTTCTGTATCTTAACGCCGTTTCCTACTACCACATCGCTCCCCACGTAGACGTTCTGCCCAAGGTTGCAGTTCTCCCCTATAACAGCTCCCTTCTGCAGATGGCAGAAATGCCATACAGAGGTCCCCTCACCAACAACCACGCCCTCATCGATAATGGCGCTTTCATGGATAAAACGGTCTTTCATGAGAATTCTCCTTGCATGTGCGTGGTTGAGAAGTCATCAAGAGGCAGTTGAACAGGTAGTCCCGTTTTCTGGCTCATATAGATTGCCAGCACAACCTCAAGCACAGCGCGGCCGGCGACTGCATCTATGTACGGCTTCCGACCCTCGGCAATCGCCTGAATCATATCTGCATAGAGAAGCGTGTGGCCGTCACTCTTTGCACCAGAAGCCTGCTCACTGTAGCCATCCTGCTCTCCGTCTTCATTCTTGTTATCAGCGAACTTCCATACTTCTATGGTATTGGTCGACTTGCCGCCTATCTTGACCGTCCCGTTCTGCCCAAAGAGATAAAGGGTCTCCTCCAGGTTCTCCGGAAAGACATTGGTTGTTCCCTCGATTGTCGCAATAGCCCCATTGGAAAACGTCAGAACGGCCAAACCCACGTCTTCAGCCTCTATGTAGTCATGGAAGCGCTTCCGGGTCTGTGCGTAAACCGTCTCGACCTTTCCACCCATCATCCAGCAGAGGAGGTCGATGCCATGGATGCACTGATTCATAAGACAGCCCCCGTCTTGCTTCCAGGTCCCTCGCCAGGGGGCTTGCCTGTAATAGTCCTCCCCACGGTTCCAGCGCACATGGATACTGCCGTGCGAAAACTCCCCAAAGCGCCCGGCTTCAACGGCCTTTCTCAGCCTTTGGATGGCCTTGTTGAACCTGTTCTGATGACACACGGCAACAAGGACGCCGGCCTGCTCTGCGCTCTCTACTATCGCGTCAGCATCCTTGATCGACAGAGCCAGCGGCTTCTCGACAATCAGATGCTTGCCTGCCTTAATGCAATCAAGCGCAATAGCAGCATGGCTGCCGCTTCCCGTGGTGATCACGATAAGTTCGATCTCGGGTTCTTCAGAGAGCATCTGCCCATAGTCAAGATAGCGCCTGATGGACACATCATCTGCCAGCCCCTGCTCAGCCAACAGGCCAGCAATACGGGCTTCATCGATGTCGCATAGCGCAACAAGCTCAAGCCCGTTGTCCAAGGCGGCTGCTATGTGTTTGGCAGCTATCCTGCTACATCCGATGATTGCGTACTTCACAGAAAGTCCCTCCACTCAAGACGGTTTACAACACCTCGATATTCTCGCGGTTCATTACGTCTTTCATGGCGTTCTTGGTATCAAAGATGAATTGGGCGTTTTGCTGCACCACCTGATAATCAAGGTTGGAATGAGCCGTACAGATCATCACCAGGTCAAATGTGCCCAGCGTCTCAGCATCCAGGTTTGGCAAAGAGGAATACTCCTGTCCCTGATGCCTGACTTGTGGAATCCATGGGTCATAGTAAGAGACCAATGCCCCTCGCGCCTCCAACTCATCGATAACCTTCAAAGCAGGGGATTCGCGACAGTCATCGATATCCTGCTTGTAGGCAACTCCCAAGACCAAGACAAGAGAGCCGTTCATGGGCTTAGAGAAGCGATTGAGGATGCGCGCCGCCCGGTCAACGCAATAGATGGGCATGCGGTCATTCACTGCCATGGATGCCTCGATCATAGTGGTATGGAACCCATATTCACGTGCCTTCCAGGAAAGATAGCAGGGATCCAGCGGGATACAGTGGCCCCCAAGCCCTGGGCCTGGGTAGAACGCGGCAAACCCATAGGGCTTTGTCTTCGCGGCGTCGATAACCTCCCAGATATCTATCTCCATTTGCTCACAGAGCATTGCAAGCTCATTGACCAGCCCGATATTCACGTTCCGGTAGGTGTTCTCCAGTATCTTCTCCATCTCGGCGATACGAGGCGAGGAGACCCGCGTGATCTCCCCCTCTAACACTGCCTCATACATGGCAGAGATCACCTCGGAGGCATCCTCTCCTATCGCCCCCACAACCTTGGGGGTGTTCTTGGTCTTGTAGAAGACATTTCCGGGATCCACTCTCTCGGGAGAGAACCCCAGATAGAAGTCGGTTCCACACTGTAGGCCAGAGCCTTCTTCAAGCAAAGGCTTTACCAGTTCCTCCGTGGTTCCCGGATAAGTGGTTGACTCCAGCACCACAATGGTCGACGGCTTGAGATGTTGTGCGATCTCCTTTGTTGATTGTTCGATGTAAGAGGTATCTGGCTGCTGGTGCGCATCAAGCGGGGTTGGAACGCAGATAGCGATGAAATCGCAGCCTGCCACCGTTTTGAAGTCTGTTGTCGCTGACAGCATCCCTGTCTCAACAAGCGCCGCAAGGTCATCGTCAATGACATCACCAATATAGTTCTGTCCGGAATTCACCATCTTGACTTTCTCGTCCTGCACATCAAAACCTATGGTCTTGAATCCTGCCTTCGCCTTCTCAACAGCAAGCGGCAGTCCTACGTAGCCAAGACCTACTACTCCAACGACCATCGAGCGATTATCGATCTTACTAAGAAGAGAGGCTTTGATGCTTTTCATTGGTATGCAACTCCCTGATCAATAATATGAAGGATAGAGACTGCGATGAGTTGCAATCCACTCTGCCATTTCTGCAACCATCTCCTCGTAGCCGGGCACAGTATAGTAAAACCCCAGATTTGTCCTTATCAATGTCTTGTCGAGAAGCGGTTCGTCTTGTGGCTCTATCACTACTCTTCGTTCACAACGTAGGTGTTCGTTCAACAGACAGAGTAGGTCGTATTTCGATATGTTCTCCTCTGGCACCATGTTTATCAGTCCCGTTACATCAACCACTGACGCACACTCGATGACCTTTGCAAGCTCTAAAGTAGTCAAGCCAGTCCATAACGCTCTTGTGAATCCTTTGATAGGGCCCGTTTGTTTCATGAACCAATTGACAAGGCCTATTCCCTTCTCGTTGATATCAGGGCCGATTATTGAATTCCTGAAGGTAAGGTTCTTGTTGTCATTGAGCTCACCAAGTGCCTTTGATCTATCATAGAAAGACTTTCCGTCAGGAAAGGAGTCTTCAGCGTAGGGGCCGGTATTCCCTGCAAACACACAATCTGTGCTCATATGGAACACGCGCGTTGGCATTTCCCTTGTTAGAAATGCCAGATAATGAGGTAGGTAGGAATTCAGATAGACAGCTTCATCTTTATTGCTCTCGGCAGATTCGTTAAGCACACCAATCGCATTCACAACAATATCGAAGTCTCCTTCTTGGATAACCGCTTCCAATAGAGCAGTATCACTTGCATCACCACAGACTACAGGAACAAAATCGACGGATCGTCTACTGAAGCCCACAACATCATGTCCGCGCTCTTTAAGATAGATGGAAATGACATGCCCTGCCATCCCCGAAGAGCCAAGCAGAAGAAATCTCATCTTATATCCCGACTTCTTTGAGTTTCTGCTGGATGTAGGGAACACTCAGTAGTTTTTGCTCCAACTCTTGCGCCGTGAGGATATGCGTGTTGTCTGAGTTGAAGGTCCCCGCCTCCCTTTCGTCCTGCCCGATACTCAGGTAGTTGTCGTAGTTCAAGCCCCTGCTGTCTGAGGGTATGCAGAAGAAGTCACCGTGATCTTGGGCTCTGAGGAATTCACCGGGAGTCAATAGGGTCTCAAACATCTTCTCGCCGTGTCTGATACCGATGATCTTTGTTCCCACGGTGGCTTTGAAGAGACCTTGCAGCACCTCTGCCAGCATCCCCACCGAACAGGCGGGAGCTTTCATGACCATCAGGTCGCCGGAGTTCGCATTCTTAAGGGCATACAGCACCAGTTCTGAGGCTTCATCGAGTGTCATCATAAAACGGGTCATTGCTGGAGAGGTTATCGTAATGGGCCTTCCCTGTTGTATTTGCTCAACAAAGAGCGGGATGACGCTTCCCCGAGAGCACATAACGTTGCCATAGCGCGTACCGCAGATAAGCGTATCGTTTTCGTCTACCATGCGACTTCTTGCCTGGTATACCTTCTCCATCAATGCCTTTGTCATTCCCATGGCGTTTATCGGATATGCGGCCTTATCAGTCGACAGGCATACGATCTTCTTCACTCCTGCTGAGATAGAGGAAGTAATGACATTGTCTGTTCCCTCTATATTGGTCTTCACTGCCTCCATGGGAAAGAACTCACATGATGGCACCTGCTTCAATGCCGCAGCATGGAATACATAATCCACTCCGCCCATCGCTAGGTGAAGAGAAGAGATATCCCTCACATCTCCAAGATAGAACTTGAGTTTGCCCATTAGATCTGGGTGGGATAGTTGATAGGCATGACGCATTGCGTCTTGCTTTGTTTCGTCTCGAGAGAAGATCCTGATCTCGCGGATATCGGTATCAAGGAATTTGTCTAGAACAGTCTGCCCAAAGCTTCCGGTTCCCCCCGTGATGAGCAATGTCTTATTTGTAAACAACGTTATTCCCTCCAACAATCCTTCTTGTAAACGAGGGTCATTTTATCTCTTGGATGATTGATCATCAAATAGGGCTTTGATGTACCTGTTGAGCTCCTGCCTGAATCGCTCCTTGCTGAAGTTCTGTTTTACATATTCATGTCCCTTCAGGTCCGGCTCCAGAGGATCCTTAAGCGCTGCTTCGAGGGCTTTGCATAGTTCCTCGAAGTCGGTTGCTATCCTTGCTCCTTCATAAGGGAAGTTGAACCTCGAAATCAGGCTTTTCCCTTTTGCCAGGGCTTCTGTCAATATCATTGATACGCTGTCGTGCTCAGGATAACGGACAACTATGGAGACCTCATCAAAGAGGGCTTCCATTTCTGTTGGCGAGAGTGTTCCCTTGAATATCACATTAGGATAGTCGTACCTGTGCGGCGAATCAGAACGCACCACATAGAAGGTTGTCTGTGGGAAGGCCTTGATCAATTCGATCATGGTGCTATACCCGTAGAATTCTGCCCTGCTGTCGGGAATGGACAGTAAGACCGCATGTTCCATTGGCATTCTTGCTAATTCAAATGAAAGGTCAGGAGGTACGTACAAAAGCTCGGCATCAATGCCAACAGTGGTCAATTCCTTGATTATGAACGCGCCATGGGCTACATGCTTGTCGATTCTACATGCCCATTTGTCAAGCCTCCAAGGCTTCTGTATCAGATAGAATACATCGGAGCCGTACCAATAGTACACCACCTTCTTCTTAAAGATGTTAGCCAGCTTTGTATAGAAGAACGTAAAACGATTTGGGAAAATAAAGATAACCACATCTGCTTTCAGGCATTGTGTTATGTGCAATGCAGTCCTCTTTATCTCATAAAGAGCCCAGTATGCCAGACGGTGTGCTGTATTTCGAAAGACAAAGTTCTTTCTCTGCTTTGGAGATAAGTACACATACTCATAATCATCACCAAGTGCCTTGAGAATACTGTCTAAGAAGCTCCTGCCGTCAAAGCCAAGTACTATCTTCTGTTTTCCTGTCACTGACAATGCCTTACTCTCCTTTTCCCTCATCGATCCAGGTTGAACGTGTTCTAAGACACTTGATCAGATAAGAATTGATGATTACAGCAGTAATAACCATGGTGATCAGGGTACTCCAAGCTGCCCCTTCAATACCTAAACGCGGAATCAGGATCAGGCAAAGCGTAACCTCGATAACCACGGCAATGGCCGAGATCACAAGATTTGCGGTGAACTTCCTCTGTGAGGCGAGTATGTTTCCGGCAACAACCCGGAACCCGCCATTTGCAAGATAGCTGAACATAAGTATCACAAAGACTCTAGAGACACCGGAATATCCTTTCCCAAAAATCAAGGGAATCAGCGGCTCTGCAAACAGAACAAGCACTATCGTTATCAACAGAGTACTGCCAGCGATTATCAGTGTTGTAAGCCTATACTTCTCAAAACACCACTTATGGTCGTTTCTGTTCCGAGCGAAATAGGGATAGAGATATATCATCACCGTGCTTGAAATGAACACAAGAGCGCTGGGAATGAGAGCGGCTACTCTATAGTTTGCGACTGCAATAGAACTCACTAATAGAGAGCCAACCAGCAATACATCGATTTGGTAAAGGATCGCAGAGGTTGCATTGGTTACTGCGGCAGTGAGAGAGATCTTCACCAGGCCTTTCTTTGTTTCAGATGGGAGGGGGGCTTTCTTTCCCCCCCCCCCTTTCCGTAGTTGTGGCTTTCCCTCCCCTTTTCCCCCACCACACAACGCGCGAAAAAAAAAAAAAAATTTTAAAAAAGGTAGAGGGGCCACTATTGCAATAATCTCC
>WRHL01000019.1 GCA_009783245.1 Coriobacteriia bacterium | reverse complement strand
GTTCTATTTTGTCCTTGAAAAGGACAAAATAGAACCGTCCCCTTCTGTCCTGAACCGTCCCCTTCTGTCCTTCGCTGCAACCCCCAACCCCTCGTGGCGCCGACAGCAGGCGGTGCTGCGACTGCACCGCAGGGGGGGGCGATCCATAATAGGAGCTTCTATAGATGCCCGCTGTACTATATGATTACCCGAGGGACTTCCCTGGGGAGGGAATCAGGCGGTATTACGCTAACGGGATAGACAGGAGACGCTCATGGCTGACGAGCGATACAGGGAACTGACACTTCTACATTCAAACGACCTTCACGGTGACTTCCTGGCACAGGATGTGGACAAGAAGCTGCTTGGCGGCATCTCGCGGCTCTCGGGCTACGTCACCGAGACCAGGACCAACAACCCCAACACGCTCTACTGCATAGCCGGAGACATGCTGCAGGGCTCGCTGATCGACACGGAGTTCAAGGGCATCTCCACCATCGAGATCATGAACATGCTCAACCCGGACATCGTCTCCCTGGGCAACCACGAGCTGGACTACGGTCTGGGCCACCTGCTCTTCCTTGAGCGCTGCGCCAAGTTCACCATAGTCAACGCAAACATGTTCATCAAGAACCCGCACACCAGGCTCTTCAAGCCGCATAAGATCATCAAGAAGAACGGCATGAACATACTGTTCATCGGCATCATCACAGAAGAGGTGCTGAGCAGCATCAAGCAGGACAACCTGCTCAGCGGCTTTGTGGACGTGGAGGACGCGGCCCGCGAGGTAGGGCACATCTGCAATGCCTACCGCTCTGTGGATATCGACTTCACCATATTGCTCACGCACATCGGCTTTGAGGAGGACAAACGTCTGGCAGCGATGCTCGACCCGGAGTGGGGTGTGGATGTCATCATCGGCGGCCATAGCCACACCATTCTGGAAGAGCCCGCACTGGTCAACAACATCCTGATCGCCCAGGCAGGCGTGGGTACCAACCAGATAGGCCGCTTTGACATCGTGGTCGACACCGACAACAATGACGTCCATTCCTACACCTGGCAGTTGATTCCTATCGACGAGGAGCACTGCCCGCGCGACATAACGCTGGAAGAGACCATCGCCCAGTACAAACAGAGGACTGACGAGAAATATGAGCGCGTACTCTGCAGGTTCCGTAAGCAGCTGACGCACCCCGATCGGTACCAGGAGACGGAGTTGGGCAACCTCTTGAGCGACGCCCTGAAGGACAGCCTGGGTATCGATCTTATGATCCTTGGTTCAGGGTCGATACGCAAGGAGCGGGTGCATCGGCTCTTCACCTTTGGCGGCTTCATGGAGCTCATGCCCTACGACGACCGCGTTGTGATGCTGAAGGTCAACGGGGCACAGCTACGCCACATGATCGCCCATATGCTTCGCGACTCCAACCTGGATGGTAGCCACGGCGAGTTCTATCAGTTCTCCAAGGGGCTACAGGCATTCTACAACCGCGCGACACAGAGCTTCGAGCGTTTTGAGCTCAACGGCGAGCCACTCGATGATGATGACGTGATCAGCATAGGCCTGCAGGAGTACCATTTCAAGAATTTCCAGGAGTTCTTCAACCTGCCGCTGGAAGAGCTGGTGGAAGGGAAGGGCACAACCCTGACCACCTCTCTGCAGGATGTGCTGATAGAGTTCTTCTCTGTGGCACATCAGCTGAATGCCAAGGTGGAGGGCCGCCTCTGTTGGTGCTGAAGTAGCCTCGCCTCAGTCCCGTCCTTCTCGTGAAAAAGAATCATTTTGTGCGTCTGAAGCAGCGCAGATGACTTGAAGCGCGGCTCCTTTCCGTGCTATCATTGCTTGGTGGCCATACCAATGGCTGATTCACCTTTTCTCCCTATTTTCCGAGCAATGAAAAGCCAATAGACGTGAAGAAAGGAGCGAACACATGACAGCAAAATCCTACGATGTCGTGGTGATAGGCGCTGGAAACGGTGGTCTTACCGCTGCGGCGACACTCTGTCTGTACGGCGTCAAACCGCTTGTGCTGGAACAGCACAACCTGCCAGGCGGTTTTGCCAGCAGCTTTGTGCGGGGCCGGTTCGAGTTCGAGACCTCGCTGCATGAGCTGCGGGAGTATGGCCCGGATGACAGCAAGGGCGAGATCCGCAACATGCTGGAGAGCTTTGGCGTGTTTGGGGAGTTCTGCCCCGTGCCGGATGCCTACCGCCTGATCATCCCCGGTGAGATCGACGTGCGTATGCCCTTTGGCGAGCAGGCGTATATCGATGAGATGGAGAAGCAAGTGCCTGGCAGCAGGGCTTCGGTGGAGAAGTACTTCCAGCTGTGCAAGGACACACTTCGCGGCTTTGAGTACATCGCCGCCAGCGCGGGCGCCGCGGACCAGGAGGTGCTTAAGACTGAGCACGCGAACTTCCTCAAGACCAACCCCTACGCGCTGGGCGAGGTACTGGACGCCATCAAGATGCCCAAGAAGGCACAGAAGATCATCGCCGCCTATTGGTGCTACCTGGGGCTGCCCATCTCGCAGCTGAGCTTCAGCCCCTTTGCCTCCATGTTCTACACCTTCATCAACCGCGGGGCCTATCTGCCCAAGTGGCGCTCCCATCAGTTCACCAACGACCTTGCCCTGCGCATCCAGGAGATGGGCGGCGAGATCCTCTACAACACCAA
This sequence comes from Coriobacteriia bacterium, assembly GCA_009783245.1. Classification (GTDB taxonomy): domain Bacteria; phylum Actinomycetota; class Coriobacteriia; order Coriobacteriales; family UBA8131; genus WRHL01. The sequence continues at coordinate 26,304 of WRHL01000019.1, read as the reverse complement.
ATGCACGGAGATACTGGTCAAGGACGGCGCGGTCTGCGGCGTGAAGACCAACCAGGGCGATGAGATCGAGACCAGGCACGTGATCGCGAACACCAGCGCCCACCTGGTCTACGGCGAGCTCATCTCGCCAAAGGAGGCCGTGCCGCCACGCGCCTATCAGAACCTCAACGCGCGCAACCTGGGCCTGGCTGGTTTTGTGGTGTATTGCGGCCTGAACAAGAGTGTGGAGGAGCTGGGCATAGAGGACTACAGCTACTTCATCTACCCGGAGAAATCCTCAGAGGACACCTACAAGAGCTTCCTGCGCATGGGCGGGGACATGGGCATCGCCATCACCTGCCTTAACAAGGTCATCCCGGATGCTTCCCCAGAGGGCACCACCATCTTCGAGATCACTACCCTCTTTGAGCCCAGTGTCTGGGAGGGCGTCAAGGACACCGACTACCACCGCGTGAAGACGGAGATAGGGCTGCACCTGATCGACCAGTTCGAGCGCTCCACCGGCATCATCCTCAAACCCTATATCGAGGAGTTCGAGGTGGCCACCCCTTCCACCTTCAATAACTACACCGGCACCTATGGCGGCTCCATCTACGGCTACCAGGCGCCCGTTTGGGACTCGGTCATGCCCCGGCTGCAGAGCCTGAAGCAGGACACATACATCAAGGGTATCCAATTTGTGGGCGGTTACGCGGCTAAGTTGCATGGCTACGCCAGCTCGCTTTCCTCGGGTGATACCTTTGCCAAGCTGACCTTCATTTCCCTGTTCACCGTAGAAGACGAGAAGGAAGGAGGGCAGTAGGATGACTGAGCAATTCAGTTTCAAGAAGAAGCCCATCGGCCTCCTGGACATGCTTGCCTTCAAAAAGCTGCTACCCGCCCGCCAGGCGCGCATCGATGCGGCGCCGGCCACACCACCCAGCATCCCCTACGTCAACGTGCTCACCAAGAGCCTCAAGCCCGGGCGGCAATACCTCAAAGTCGCCGCCATCACCGATGAAGGCGCCGACGTGCGCCGCTTCAGGCTGGAGCCTGCACAAGGGGAGCTGGCCTATTTCCGCGCTGGAGCCTACCTGAGCTTCTTCTTGGAGATAAACGGCTCCACACTGACCAGGCCCTTCTCTATAGCCTCCTCACCAGCAGATGCCAAGCAGGGCTTCTACGAGGTCTGCATCAAGAACTCCGGCTTTGCCACCGCCTGGATCTTCGACAACTGGCAGGTGGGCACAGAGCTTATAACCTCGGGGCCGCTGGGTCGTTTCTACTATGAGGCCGCGCGGGACGCCAAGCACCTGGTGGGCGTTGCCGGCGGCATTGGCATCACACCTCTGCGTTCCATGGCTCGCGCCGTGGCAGACGGCACCCTCGATGTCACCATGACCCTCATCTACGGCTGCAACACTGCGGCTGAGATGCTCTTTGCTGATGAGTTCCGTGCTTACGAGAAGGACGGGCGCTTCAAGGTGGTCTACGTTGTGGCCAACGAGGAGGTCGAGGGCGCGGAGAAGGGCTTCATCACCGCAGAACTGGTCAAGAAGTATGCGGCAGCGGGGGAGTCGAGCCTCTTTGTCTGCGGCCCGCAGGCCATGTACCGCTACCTTGCCAAGGAGCTCGCGCCCCTGGAGTTGACCCCCAAGTTCTTCAGACAGGAACTCTTGGGAGAGATCAAGGATGCCACCGTCTGCGCCGGTTACCCTGCGGGGAAAGAGGCAGAGACCTATACCGTCACCGCGCGTATGGGCTTTGAATCCTATACGGTTCCCGCACTGGGTAGCGAGACGGTGCTGGTGGCGCTGGAGCGCGCCGGCCTGAATCCGCCCTCCCATTGTCGCAGCGGCGAGTGCGGTTATTGCCGCTCCTCCATGACAGCAGGCAGTGTCTACATCCCTCCAGAGCTGGAGTTCCGCCGTCAGGCAGACCGTACCACAGGGCAGATCCATCCTTGTTGTGCATTCCCCCTGGAAGATATAGAATTGATTGTTCCGCGAGCAAAGTAGAAAGATGAATATAGGCGCTCTTTGAGACCGATTACAGTGGGGTTAACATGGCGACAGCGTTTGAAAAGATGGATCAAGCGGGTTTGAAAGAGCGCTTTGTGCGCGAGGTACAAAGGAAGATATTCGCAGGAGAGCTCCTGCCCGGGGAGCAGTTACCCCCCGAGCGGGAGCTCGCCGCGCAGATGGGCATCAGCCGCAGTCTGGTCAATGTGGGCATCCTGGACCTGGAGAGTAAGGGCTTTGTGAAAGTTGTGCCGCGTTGTGGCACCTTTGTCCAGGATTGCAGGAAGAACCCCACCCCTCAGACCCTGGCAGCCCTGATGAGCTATGACTCCACCAAGCTGGACTATTCGCTCTTCCATAGCCTGACCGATACCCGGCTGTTGGTAGAGCGGGAGTGCGTTCGCCTCAGTGTTGCCTTGGGCGATCCCACGATATTTGCCGGCATGCGAGAAGCATGGGAACGCATGCAAACCGACAGGCAGGATGAGCTGAAAGATGCGCTGATGGATTATCATTACCATCTGACCAAGGCCTCGGGAAACCTTGTCTATCCTATGATCTTCAAAGGCTTTGAACTGGTGTTGCGCCATTTGATGGAAACGTATCTCCAGCAAAAGCTTCGCCATGAGGAGTATATGAGCCTGCATGAGGACCTACTGGTAGCCCTGGAAGCAATGGACGCCAAAGCCGCAGACGAGGCCCTTGTGGGCATCTTGGGCATATCGATAGGCGTGCTGGAGAAACCCTATAAATAGAACATAAAGGGGACGGTTCTCAGGACAGAATGGGGACGGCCCTATTCCCTTGTGGCTTGCGATTTCTCCCGCAGGGCGATCCTGCTGGGTTTCCCCACGGTTGTCCTGGGCAGCGCGTCCAAAAACTCCACGATCCTGGGGACTTTATAGGCGGCGAGGTATTGCTGGCAGTGCTCTTTCACCTCGTCTTCGCTGAGCTCCTTTTCCGGCCGCAGGACAATATAGGACTTGATCAGCTCGCCCTTATGGGCATCAGGTATACCGATGGTGCAGGCCTCCTTGATGCTGGGGTGCATATAGAGTACCTCGTCGATCTCCTTGGGGTAGACATTGAACCCGCCACAGATGATCAGGTCCTTCAAGCGGTCCTTGATGAATAACCAGCCTTCTTCATCCATGTAGCCTATATCACCGGTATAGAGCCATCCGTCGCAAAGCGCCAGATCCGTCTCTTCAGGTTGATTCCAGTAGGATCCTGTTACCTGGGGACCGCGTATCGCCAGTTCCCCCAGTTCTCCGCAAGGCACCTCTAAGAACCTGTCCTGCATACTCATGATGCGCACCTCGACATCAGGCAAAGGTAGGCCGATGCTACCTGGCTTTGCCGCTATGGTATGGGGTTGTCCACAGACGCTTCCAGCAGTCTCGGACAAGCCATAACCCACAACGATATTCACCTCAGAGAGTTTCCCAAACTCCTTCCTGATGCTTTCTGGAAGGGAATCGCCACCAATCCCTATCACCTTGATGCTGTCCATATTGACATCTTGGATCTCAGGGTGGTTAAGGAGGATAACGAGTGTGGCGGGAACGGAGCAGAGGATGTTCGGCCTATGATCCCTGATGGCTGCAATGACGCTGCCGGCGGAAAGGTTATCCAAGAGTACTATGGTGCCACCGGCAAACGCGGCCAGGTTGATGCTGCCCACCAGACCATAGATATGGTACAGCGGGACCGGGTTGAGGATTATCGGGTATTCATCGGCTGCCAGCGGGGAGGTGTACCAGCTTGACCACCCATACACCGTGGCCTCAAGATTGGCGTTCGACAGCATGCAACCCTTGGGCCCGCCGGTGGTTCCACCGGTATACTGCAAGGTAGCGCAGTCATCCGCGAAGACCTCGATCTCCGGCTCGCTGTCCTCGCTTGCGGCCAGCAGCTGCGCATAGTCCAGGATATCCAGGGAATCCGCCCCTTCCAACAGGGGCAGCTCAGCGTTCTGATCGTTGATAACGATGACCCGCTTGACGCTTGTCCTTCCCTCTGCGAGCAGGTCGTGTATCTTTCCCAAGAAGGCATCGACGATTATGACAGTCTCCGCCTGGCTGTCGTTGAGGATATGCTCCAGCTCCCTGGCCGTATACAGGGGGTTTGTGGACACAAAGGTCGCGCCGATCTTGTAGCAGGCCTGCACCGCCAGCACAAACTCAGGTCGGTTGTTGATGACAAGCGCCACCCTGTCCTGCTTCTTGCAACCTGCCTTAACAAGGCCGTTGGCCAGTTTCCTGGCCAACGTGTTCGCCTCAGAGAAGCTCAACGCAACATCATGGAAGATGATCAGCGCCCGGTCAGGGTGCTTTTGCGCGCTCTCATTGAAATAGTGTTTCAGGGGAAGCCGCGGATAGTCAAAGGAATGGGGAATCCCCGCGGGATAGTGCTCGTGCCATTTCATTGTGTCCATAATCCTCCTCAAGACGCATAAGGAAAACCTATCGGAACCCCCTACGCGTTCTTGATGGTTTCTGTAAGAAGCGGAACTATCTCATACAAGTCACCCACAATACCATAATCTGCGGCTTTGAAGATGGGGGCGTTCTCGTTTGTGTCGATTCCCACAATGATTTTTGCATCCCTGACACCGATGATATGTTGTATTTGCCCAGAAATCCCCATGGACAGATACAGCTGGGGCTTGATTATTGCGCCGGAAATGCCCAGGTACTGCTCCACGGGCAGCCAATTGCGCTCCTCAGCGACCGATCTGGTGCACGCCAGCTCCGCGCCTAGCGTCTCTGCCAGCTCTTCCGCTATCCGCATGTCCTCCTGTTTGCTCAACCCCAATCCTACGCCGACAACCTTCTCCGCCGCATTGAGGTCGACGCCCTGTTTGACCAGGGGCTCCGTTGCCACAAGCCTCACCCGCGTGTCTGCCTGCACGTCCAGCGTCTCAATGGGGGAGTCCGGTGCGCTCTTCACCTCGGCTTTCCCTGACGATAAGGTCACCACGCAGGGGGACTCGAGGGTCTCGGCAAGGATGGCGACGCCACCATACAGCATCTTCTCGGCTTTGAAGCCACCCTCAACCGGGGTAAGGGAGAGTGCGTCGCTTGCCATACCACAGCCCAGATAACCCGCGACCCGTGCGGCAAGCTCCCTGCCCCGTGGGGTCATCCCTACCAGGAAGAGTTCTGCCTGCTCAGCATCCAGGTACGTTGCGAGCGCCTTGGCATACTGCTCTGCAAGCGGGCTGTCACCGCTGAAGATGAGGACCTTCTCCGCACCAAATCCTTTGACGGCCTCCGCCTCCTCTTGACTGAAGACCACTGCAGTGGCCTGCCTGCCCATACCTGCAGCAAAACCAAGCAGCTCGCCGGCCAGGTTGGCCTCATCGCTGTATACATAGATGCCAGACATCAGAGCACCCCTTCCTTCCGCAGATGAGCGAGCAGCTCAGTGACCTTTTCCTGGGCGGAGCCTTCTTTGAGCACAACGTTCTTCCTGTCCATGACATAGCCGCGTACCTGCTCGACCTTTGCTCTTGGGCTGAGGTCTGCCTCTATGTCCTCAGGTGTTAATTCTGTGACCGGTTTCTTGCCTGCCGCCAATACCGCTTTCAACCCGGGAATGGGCGCTGCGTTCACCTCGGGTAGCACCGCGACTACACAGGGGAGCTCGACCTCAAGCGTCTCTGTGGAGTCCTTGAGTTTCCTGGTTGCCAGCAGGGTGTTGCCCAAAAGCTCCATCGCGCATACCGAGGTGACAACAGGCAGGTCAAGCAGCGCGCCTATCCTTGGCGCGGTCTGGCGGGCAAAGGTGTCACTTGCTCCCTCGGCGCAGATCACCAGGCTGACGTCCTCTATCCTGCTGATAGCTCCCGCCAGGGCGCTTGCGGTGGCTGCGCCGTCTGCCTGGGATGCTTCCTCAGCATTGACCCAACAGGATTCATCGAGGCCTCTGGACAACGCGGCCTTAAGCGACTGCTTGGCCTCGGCGGTCCCAAAGGTCAGGCCCATGGTTGTGCCTTCCAGGGCCTTGGCGGCCTGGACACCGGCCTCGATGGCATTGCGGTCATAATCGCTTATCTTGTGATCGACCTGATTGGTATCAAGCGTCATATCAGCGTTCAGCCTGATGTAGGCCTCGTCGAGGACCCATTTGTAACAGACCACGATTCTTTTCATAGAAAAGCCTCTTTCATTGCATATTCTTGAGGAAGCGCTGAATAATCAGCGCTTCCCTGTTTTGTTTTAACGTAGGGCGTCCTGGGCAATCAATACCTTCATGATCTCGCTTGTGCCTTCGGTGATGGAGAGTATCTTCGCATCGCGGAAATAGCGCTCCAGGCCAAAGTCATCCACCAGGCCGTAGCCGCCGCAGAGCTGTATCGCCATGTCGGTCACTTCCATACACATCTGGGCGGAGAACAGCTTGGCCTTGGCTGTGCCCACGGTGATGAGCCTGCCGTTGTCATAGTCATTGGCAACGTCATAGACCAGGGCCCTGGCCGCGGAGATCTTGGTCTCCATCTCGGCGATATACCACTTGATTCCCTGGAAGGATTTGATCTTCCGGCCGAACTGCTCACGCTCCTTGACAAACGCCTTGGCGATATCCAGGGCGCCCTGCGCCATACCAACACCACACATGGCGATGGCCAACCGAGCCTCGTCCAGGACCTTGAGCACCAGCGGCAGGCCCCAGTTCTCTGTGCCTATCATGTAGATACTGGGGACACGCACGTCCTTGAAGAACAGCTCTCCCGTCTCAGAGCCATGCATGCCCAGCTTGTGGAAGATGGAGCCCACCTCAACACCGGGCAGGTCCTTCTCAACCAGGAACAGGGAGATACCGCCCTCGTCGGTCTCGTTGGTCTTGGCCGACACCAAGAAGGCGGAGCAGATGTTGATATAGCTGATGAAGGTCTTCTGTCCGTTGATGATCCAGTCATCGCCGTCCTTGACCGCTGTGGTCTGGATGCCACCGGCATCCGAGCCCGCCGTTGGCTCGGTGAAACCAAAGCCGGCCCAATTGCCGTCCTCAGAGTATTTAGGGAAGAACAGCTTCTTCTGCTCTTCAGTGGCAAAGTCGAGCAGCAACTCACCCACCATGTTCTGGTTGGCGACTATGGCCATGGTCAGGTTCACCTTGGCGAACTCCTCGACAATGGCCATGTGGGTGGTCATCCGCTCGCCCAGTCCGCCGTACTCCTCGGGGAGCATCATGTTCATGAAGCCGAGCTCATGGAGCTTGTCTATCAGATCGGCGGGGAACTGGTTAGCCTCGAGCTCTGGGATTCGAGGCTTCAACTCAGCCTCGATGAACTCCTTGGCGCTACTTACCATCAATTGTTGTTCTTCTGTCAAAGCGAACATGGTCCTACCTTTCTCCCTAATCCGCCAGCAGGCCGGCTTCCTTGGCTTGTTGCATCAGCTGTTCCCTGGCTTCGGGGTGCGCAATGGAAACCATGGCCTTCACCCGCTCTGGGATGCTCTTGTCCGCCAGGTCGGCTATGCCGTACTCGGTGACGATGTACTGCACAATGCTCCTTGGCGTGGAGATGACGGTTCCTGGAGGGAATTCAAGCACAATGCGGGACTTGATGGCTTCCCCTTCTTTCTTGGCGCGGGCGGCTCTGAGTGCGAGGAATGACTGGCCTCCATTGGAGAGGTTGGCGCCCATCACAAAGTCGAACTGTCCGCCGGTTCCACTGACCATGCCGTGGCCTATGGACTCAGAAGCCACCTGGCCGGTGAGGTCTACCATCAAAGCGCTTTGGATGGAAGCGAGGTTGTCGTTTTGCCCTATGACGCGCGGGTCATTGACATAGGCGATGGGATGGAACTCACACAGAGGATTGTCTTTGACAAAGTTATAGATCTTGCTGGAGCCTATGGCGATGGGGGTGATTATCTTGCCGGGATGGAGGTTCTTCTTGGAGCAGTTGACTATGCCCTTCTCTACCAGGTCCACCACGCCGTCAGGGATCAGTTCCGCATGGATGCCAAGATCCTTTCGGCCCTCCATCAGCTCACACACGGTGTTGGGGATGCCGCCCAGACCCGCCTGGAGGCAGGCGCCATCAGGGATGCGCTCGCTGATGAGCTCGGCTATCTTGCGGTCCTCATCAGAGGCGCCACCCATGTCGGGGAGCTCCGGGACCCCGTGGTCACCCTCAACTATGTAGTTGACGTCAGAAACATGGAGATAGCAGTCCTTTGAACCATAGACACGAGGAAGCTCCCTGTTGACCTGCACAATGACGGTATCAGCCAGGTCTGCGATATAGCGGCCATGATAGGCGCCGCCAGGGCCAAAGCTCATATAACCGTCCTCATCAGGCGGCGTCATCTCGTGGATCGCGACATTTGCCTTCATCACGTTCTTGGCAAGCTTGTTCTGATGCGAGAAGTTGTATGAGTTGACCGTGATATTACCCTGTGAATAGAACATCTTCTCCAGCGGCCCCAGGAACACGCAGTCGTAGTTGAGATGTCCCTTCATATGACCGAACATCCAGTCCACGGGAGCCATGCATAGGCCGGAGAACATGGTCACATTCTCCAGCTCTTCCTTACGCGCAGATATAGCCTCAAATACCTGTATCGGGACACACATAAGCCCAGCGGCCCATACGCGGTCCCCGGATTTGATTATCGATGCCGCCTTTTCCGCCGTCACCAGTTTCTGTTGATACTCTTGTTCCCAACCCATTATCCGACCTCCTTAATTTCGCTCTGACTTGTCTGTAAGACTGGAATACTTGTCTGTAGTGCTGTTCTCAGTGCGCCTCCTATCGTCTGATACCTAACCCTGTCTCTGTCCCCTTGTTTTCATCCAATAGTGCTCTTCATTAACCAAAGCGGTACTGCACACCGCTGGCGCCTTCGGGATAAGCCCAGGTCAGGAGCTCATCGCCGCAGATGATCTTGCAGGTCCCGCATTCCAGGCAGCCGTCCTGGCTCAGGCTGATAACGCCCTGCTCGTCAAGGCTGTAAAGGCCGGCGGGGCAAAGCCGCACACAGGTGAGCAGCCGTGGGTCATCTTGTTTGCCCGCGTTGATCTGGATGTGGAAGGGGCCGCCTTCCTTGAAGACGTCAAGTCCCAGCTTGGCTTTGAGGTTCAGTGTCTCAGTCACAGCTTCCTTACCTTTCCAAGATCCTTGAACAGGGCATCCTTTATCACACTGGCCTTGAGGTGTTTTCTCACGGTGGGATAGATAGGCTGCTTGGGGCCGTCCACCCGGTAGAGGTCGTGCATAAGGCCGGTGACAAACCCAGGGTAGAAGCCAAAGAAGCGCTCATGGTCCAGCGAGGCTGCCACGCTGCGGTGCGACCGGAAGTCCTTCAGCACAAAACTATCCTCAAGCAGCTTCTGATACACAGACAGCGATTGGGCGCTGAAGTCATCCCGCTTGCAGGTCTCGACCACCGCACGTGCGGCCAGGTGCCCGCTCATCAGCGCATATTCCATGCCGCGTACCGTGACGCCTGCATTCAACGAGAAACCCGCGGCCTCCCCGGCCACCAGTACACCGTTACCGTACAACCTGCTCAGCTGGTCGAAGCTTCCCTCCATGATCACATGGGCCGAGTATTCCACGCTCTGCCCGCCTGCGATAAGCGGGGCGATCTCAGGACGTTGCATGAAGCGCTCGAGCAGTTCTGGCGCTGTCAGGTCGAGCCCTTCTGCGCTGAAGGCCTCGATGCCCAGCACCAGCCCAAGGCCTATGCTCTCCTTGTTGGTGTAGAGGAAACCGCCGCCAAAGCGTCCCTGGGTGGCGTCTCCCAAGAACAGCCGCGCCGCACCCTGGTCATCAGATACGCCAAAGCGCTGGTTGATGAGTTGTGCATCAAGCTCGACTACCTCCTTGATGCCTACAGCGCAGTGCCTGGGCTCAAGAGGGCCGCGCAGACCGGCCTGTTGCGGGAAGAGTGAGAGCACGCCATCGCAGCAGATGACGGTCCTGGCCAGCAAGGCCTCGCCGCCGCTACGGACGCCCACAACCGCACCGTCCTCTATGATGAGTTCATCCACACGCATCTTCGTGGCAAGGATGGCGCCGCTCTTCTCGGCCTGTCTTGCGAGGTATCTGTCGAGCTTGGCGCGGCAGACGCTGTAGCTTTGGCCGGGCAGGGCCGCCAGCGATGAGTCGGTGTAGCTGAGTGTCAGGCTTCCTTCTGCCGACATGACGCACAGCTCCTCGCGCGAGATACTGCGCTCAAAGGGGGCATTGTCTAATAAGCCGCCAAGGTGGGGGAGCAGAGGGCTGACGTACAGGCGGCCGCCGGTGACGTTCTTCGCGCCACAGTAGTCGCCCTTCTCGATGACGAGCACACTCTTTCCCTGGTCCGCGAGCGTCCAAGCGGCGGCAAGTCCAGCAAGCCCTCCTCCAATGACCAGCGCGTCAAAGATCTCGTCGTCCATGCGTTGGTTCCTCTCGTCTTACGTCGCTTTAGTGGGCTGATTCAGTGTGGCCCACTGCCTGGGCGCATGAGCTCACTAAAGCGCCACACGCCGCATCAGCACAGCTCGCTGCAGAGCTCGGCGATGGCCTCGCCTGAGTCCTTTACCAGGAAGTAGTCCGACATGCGGACCATGTCCGCGTTCTCATTGGTGTTGATGGTGATGATGGTCTTTGCATCGCGGATACCTACGGCGAACTGCACCTGCCCGGAAACGCCTATGACCAGGGCGAGCTGGGGTTTGCAGATGACGCCGGAAAGGCCGATCACCCGCTCTTCTCCCAGAAGACCTCGGTCGGTCGCAGGCGGTTTGGAGCAGGCCAATACACCACCCAGGGCCTGGGCCAGCTTCTGTGCCGGTTCAAAGTCCTCGTCGCGCACACCCTCGCCGACGGCGATTATCACCTCGGCCGACTTGAGGTCGACCAGGTCGCTGTCCTTGGCTCGCTCGCTCAGAAGGCGCACGCGCGCGTCCACCGCCCCGGTAAGGGAGCTGATAACGCCCTGTCCCTGGGGCTCTGCCCGAGGGAACACCGTGGGTGATACGGCGATGACCTTCACCGGCGAGGTGATGCTTTCTGTGGAGATGGTCGCGCCGCCAAAGGCGAGCCGGGTGCAAAGCAGGGTCTGCCCGTCTTGCGTGATACTTTTGACGTCGGTGAGGCAGCCGGCATCAAGTGCAGCTGCCACGCGGCCCGTCAACTCCTTGCCTCTGCGATCAGAACCCAACAGCACCAATGAAGCATCGCTGTGTGCCACCGCCAGGGCAACTACCTGCGCAAGGGCCGCTGTGTCTGCGCTGATGACTCCCCTTCCATCAAAACGCAGCACAGCGACGCCGCACGCCGCCAGCTCTTCTGCAGACGCCTCATCAAGAGCCAAAGCCCACACCTCGCCCAGCGGACGTCCCGCGCTGAGCAGCTCCCTTGCTATTCCAGTATTAGCGCTGTAGATAAGCACGTTTTCCATGAGTCCACTCTCACTTATCTATGATGCCGTTTTCCTTCAGGACCGCAAGCAGCTCCGTGCTGCCTGCCAGTTCCTGCTTTTTACGGTCGGTATCCGGGGCAAGGTTCTCCACACAGACGGTAAGCTCGCTCGCTTCATGGCCAACAGCGGCGAGGTCGGTGACCTCCTGGGGTTTCTTGCCTGCCTTGAGTATCTGGATGACGGTGGGAAGGCGCGGCTTGTTCAGGTCTGAGGCCACTATGACAACAGCCGGCAGATCCACCTCGACCTCCTCAAAGCTGCCTTCCAATGCACGGGTGACCACCGCTCTGTCGCCTTCCATGCGGACATCGCAGGCAAAGCCCACCTGCGGATATCCCAAAAGCTGTGCGACCCGCGAGCCCACCTGTCCCGAGTAGTTATCCGCGCTTCCCTCGGCAAAGAAGATGAGGCCCACGTCGTCGAGCTCCTTGATCAGCCTAACGAGAAGTACGGCAACATCGGCGCTCTGCAAGGCGTCAACCCCGTCATCCGCAATCATGGTGGCGCGGTCCGCACCGCAAGCCAGGCCGTCCTTGATGGTCTCAGTGAGCTCCCCGCTGCCAACTGCGGCGATGATGACCTCACCGCCACAGGCTTCCTTCAGGCTGACGGCGCATTCCAGCGCGTTCTTGTCTATCTTCCCAAACTCCAGGGGGATGTCGGTCAGCACAGGTTTCTTGTCCCGGATACGCAGCTGCTGCAAGTCGGGAACTTGTTTCATTGCTACTACGTAATTCAAAACTATTTCCTCCTCTGCTTGCGAGAAACACAGGTCACGTTCTTCTCGTCATCTCAAAGACCTGGCATCTGTTGATTAGATAGCCTGATGAGAGCTTCCACCCTGCTTGTAACCAGATAACACAATGAAAGATCCACTCTTGCTGGATATGGTTCCACGCTGGAGATGGCTATCACATGAGGAGGATGCTTGCGGCCATCGCCTTGAGGGTGGAGGCGGAGCCTTCGACCTGCGGGCCGATGATGATGTCGCCCCAGAGGCGCGAGATCTTGTAGTCGGTCACCACGCCGTAGGAGCCTATGATGCTCATGGCCTGGTTGACTATGTCCACGCCGGCCTCGGTGACCGCCGCCTTTGCCATGGCCGCCTCTTTGGCCAGCTGGAACAGGTCGGAGTTGTTGTCCAGAGACCAGGCATAGTGATAGACCGCCCATTTCGCCGCAAGCAGCTTCATCTCCATCTCGATAAGGGTGAAGCGGATGTGCTCGAATTTCTTGACGATGGGCTCGCCGCGATGCGTCTTGTCCTTGGCAAAGGCCAGCGCCTCCTCATAGGCCGCGGTCGCAACGCCCAGGCTGATGCCGCAGACGCCCACCTTGGCGTAGACCATGGCTGCCTTCAGGATGAGCATGCCGCCGCCCAGGCCGCCCATGATGTTCTTCGCTGGCACTCGGAAGTCCTTGAAGTAGACGTCGTACAGTGGCCCGCCGTGCACGCCGATCTTCTCCCAGGGCTCAGAGAGCGAGTAGCCCTCGGCGAATTTGTCGATGATGAAGGCGGTCGCGCGTCCGGTGGATTCCTCCTTGGCCACCAGTATCATGGGGCCCGGGAAGCTCGCGTTGGTGATGAAGCGCTTGCTGCCATTGAGCACGTAGTCATCGCCGTCCAGGGTTGCCAGGCAGGTCAACTGCTTGGGGTCTGAGCCCGTGCTCGCCTCGGTGAAGGCAAAGGAGGCGATCTCCTCGCCTGCGATGATCTTGGGCAGGTAGGTTGCCTTCTGCTCGTCGTCGCCCAGGGCGGCGATGAGGCAGTGGCAGAAATTGTTGACCGACATGATCATGCCCACGCCGGCGCTGCTCTTGGAGAGCTCGTAGATGGCGAGCAGGAAGCTGAGGTAGTTCCCGCCGCCTCCGCCGAACTCCTCAGGGGCGTTGATACCAAAGAAGCCGAGCTCACGCATGCCCTGGAAGACCTCTTCCGGCACGTCATTGGTGGCGTGGATCTGCTCGGCTAAGGGGGCTATTACCGTCTCGCTGTACTCCTTAGCGACTTTCTGGATAAGCTGCTCTTCTGTTGTAAGATTGAAATCCATGATAGAAACCTCCTTTTCTCTGGGGTGATAGCGCCATGATAGCACGTTTATTGCCCGGTGGCCATACCAAGAAGGGCATAAACACGCAAGTGAGTTTGCGAGTTTTCAGCGATGACGAGGCGGGCGGGCATCCTACCCAGCGCGTGCGAAAAAGAGGCGCGACAACGCCCCACCAGGCGCACACATCAGCCGCGCCTTGACTTGACAAAAGGTGACATGACAAAGGGGACGGTCCCTTTTGTCATGACAAAAGGGACCGTCCCCTTTGTCATGTCACCTTTTGTCAAAAAGCCTGAGGTGACAAGGGAACACAGCGGGACCGGCGAGGGAGACTGCAGGATGATGCGGGATACCGCCGGTCTTATGCGGTTTTAGTAGACGAAAAGCCGTTCTTCTCGTCATAGGAAAAGAAGTGGTGCATCCTCAGATAATTGGTATGGCCACCGGACAATAATCGTGCTATCATGTCGCCAGGATTCAGGTAGAATGGAAGTACCAGAATTCAGGCATTCTGTAGGTTGAGGCTCTTGAAAGGAGATCAAAATGGCAATCACGTTTGATAGTTTGGTAAAGGACCTTTTGGCCGATCCCGAGGCAGTTGCGCTGTTTGAGGAGATGGTTCCCGGTATCTCCACAAATCCTGCGATGAAGATGATCGGTGGTATGCCTCTGAGCGCTGCCGTCAAGCTGCCTCAGTCAGGTTTCACCCCTGAGATGATCGAGGAGCTCAAGGCGAAGATCGAGGCGATGAACGCCTAGTAAGCCCTGGCACTAACAGTCTGGCCCCGCAGGCGTTCGCTTGAACGGAGCGGGTAGGTGATTTGACAGCAGTCGTGAACAGTATCTGTTCACGACTGTTTTGCGATTAAGGGCAGTCCATGGAGATGATGAAGGGCATACATCGGATCAAGGTGCCACTGGGGAATAACCCCCTGGGTTTTGTCAACAGCTACCTGTTGCAGACCGAGGATGGCTGTATCCTCATTGACTGTGGTTGGAACACCGAGGAAGCCTTTGCCGCCCTGGCTGCTGGAATCGCTGCAGCAGGCTGTGCCTTTGACGATATCCGCGTCCTGATAATCACCCACATCCACCCGGATCATATCGGGCTTGCCGGAAGGCTTCCCTTACAGCCAAAGACCAGAGTGATCCTCCATGAGGTGGAATGGCGCCTGCTCGACAACCGGAAGCTTGAATATGAGAGGTTGGTGCAGGCGTCTGAGGAGTGGCTGCGTATCAACGGGGTACCAAAGGCGTCGATCCCTCTCCTCCAGGCTGCCTGGTTGCATATGCTCGATCTTATTGCCGCGCTTGAGGTGAACCACCCTGTCAGCAGTGGGGAGTGCATCTCATTAGGCGATATCACCTTGGAGGTGCTGGGCACACCAGGGCATTCAATGGGGCACATCTGCCTGTACGACAAAGCGCACGGAGCGCTTTTCACCGGCGACCATCTGCTGGAGCAGATCACGCCAAACGTGAGCATGAACTCACAGGAGGAGGGAAACCCGCTTGCGGACTATCGTAACTCGCTGCTGCAGGTACGGAACCTGGACGTGGAGCTGCTTCTGCCTGGGCACGGAAACGCCTTTGGGGAGTTGGCAACCCGGGTTGACGCCATCTTGGAGCATCACGATCAGCGGCTTGCCGAGGTCTTGCAGCTTTGCAGGAAGCACGCGGTCAGCGCCTTTGAGATAGCTCAGAGGGTGAAGTGGTTCAGACCCTGGAGTGAGCTGCCGCTCTTCAGTCAGCGTAACGCCGTGACGGAGATCACGGCGCATCTTGAGATGCTGTTCTCCCTGGGTCATCTGCGACGAGACAGTATCGACGGCGTGTATCGCTATACAGCGCGATAGGGCAGGGGCGAGGTGAGGGGAGAGGTCAGGCGCTCAGGAACAGGGTGATGGAGACCAGGGCGAGGATGACGCCGATGATGGATTCGCCACCCAACAGGCCTGACGAGACAACCAGGCCCGTCTCATCTTGGGCCCTTCTACGTTCTGCGACCTCTGACTCGGCGAGCTTGCTGCGGCGACGTTTGCAGAAGAACTCGTAGATGAGCTTTGCGACAAGACCAAAGAAGGCAGCGAAACTCAGGTAGAAGGGGAGATAGATGCCCAGGCCTATCATCATGGAAGGGACCTTGAACAGGTAGAGGGCAAAACCCAGGATGAGGCCTATGATGAAGCTGGGGATCGAGGGGATGCCCGAGATCATGGTGGCCACAATGGAGGCCTGCGTGGCGATGAAGGTGCCGTCAAGCCCAAAGGCGTCATGGCCGTAGGCCTGCACCAGGATGGAGATCACCGCAACAGCTATCACCGCGCCAAGCGCGCCGCCTATCGCCTGGGCGACGGACTGCGCCCGGGGGTCGGTGCCCAGGTTGTGGCCGGCCTTGAAGTCGTTCATGAGGTCGCCGGTCAACCCGCAGGCCACCGCGATGACACCCGCCACAAAGAAGAGCTGCACCTGGGAGACAGAGGAGAAGGCCGCGACTATCAATAGCACGATAAGCGCGAAGATCTCCATGGGGTCGATGCCGGTCTGGCCCACGCTCTGGGCGCTCATGGCGGTTGTCACCCAGACAAAGAGCACAACGATGATGCTGGGGATGGGCCCCAACCCCAGGGCGAAGCAGAGCACCAGGGCCACCGCCGCCACCAGACAGGCGGCGATTCCGGCGGTCATACGTTTGGTGAGGCGGGCCACGGGTGAGTCAACCGATGTCTTCTCGTCAGAGGGCGTGGCGGTAGTGGGCTTGGCCGCAGAGGGCGCGGCCTTCTTGGATAGGAGGTTGCGGCCAGCGGGCAGCAGCACCTTGACCACTACGGCAAAGCCACAGCCCATCATGAGGCCCATTCCCAGGCTGGACGCGATCTCCCGCCCAGCATCCAGGCCCCACAGACCCAGAGTAAAACCGCCCCAGACAATGCCGAAGTTGCCTACCAGGGCGCCGATGAACCAGGCGACGATGGAGGCGGTACCCACAATGAAGCCTATGGCGAGCAGCATGGGTGAGTTGTAGATGCCAAAGGCGATGCCGGGTATCTGGATGCCCTGCAGGAGCAGGGCGGGAATGGCGCCAAGCTGGTCGCGGAGTAAGGTATAGATGCCGGCAAAGCCCATGGAGCCAAAGAGCTTGCCGCCTACCTTGCCCCCCGCGTCCCCGGCAAGCAGGGTTTGTGAGGTAGCCTCGCCTATGGGGTATTCCAGGCCGGAGGATTCGATGAAGTGGCGGCGGAGGTAGATGGTGCAGATGAGACCCAAGACCACGCCTGAGAGGGCGACAATCAGCATCTGCCACCAGCTTACGGCGTCTGTGAAGCCAAGGATCCAGATCCCTGGGATGGTGAAGGCAACACCGCCGGCCACCATGGCGCCTGAGGACATGATGGTGTGCGTGACGTTGACCTCGTGCAGGTTGGTGCGGCCTAAGGCCTTGAGGAAGAAGAGCGAGATGATGGCGGCGAAGATGATTGGCCAGGGGAGCGCGCCCATCTTGAGGGCGATGTACATGGAGGAGGTGGTGATGATGATGCAACCGACACAGCCGATGAGTATACCGCGGAGCGTGAGTTGTCCTTTGAGCGAACGCATGGGTAGGGCCTTCCTTGTGTGCCGGTTCCCTTTAGCAAAGAAGTCTGGCATTAGATAAAGAGCATAAAGTATAATCTATCAACACTCAGGGATTCGCCTCAGATAGCACGACCGCACAGCAAGTCAGGTAGTGGGTGTGATTTTGTCAGTATTAATGCTATTATTACAGTAGCAAAAAGAAATGGTAATGGTTGCACAGGTGCGAAGGGAGGATGACAGAAACAGAATACTTGGTAGATGAGCGGGTGTCGACGGGCCTGGTTTCAGGTTTTTTGTCTTGTGACCTGCGAAAACTACCAAAGCTTTATTGGGGGGGGTTTGACATACAGAACCAGCTAACCAGATTTGAAAGGGGCTATGTATGAAAAACAGACCCAAAAAGCATGTAGTACTCAGGATGGCACTAAGCCTTGTTCTTGCAAGCACCATGGTGCTGCTAGGGACAATGACAGCAGAAGAAAAGGCTTATGCCGATCCCGCGCCCGGAACACCGACGGCGGTGGATGGTCGCATTCTCACACCGAGATACTCAGGAGATACGGTCGATTGGGTAGAGATCGCCCGCTGTGGTGACTATTCTCTGATCATCCGCTCGAGTTTCCTCAATTGGTATTCCCAGGCATCCAGATATGGCGATCCAGCCTGGCAGTATGCGCCGTTTGCCTTCAATGGCACATCGAGCGCCTACGGCCCGTCGCGGCCAAGAGCCATAGTCAACGACTGGTTCAACGGCAACGGCTATGACGCGGCTGATAAACTGCCCGCCAACGCGCGGTTGCGGGAATTCACCATGACCAACAGCGCCACAAGCGTGCTGGGCACTTCTTCTGGAGTCCCGTCGATCACAAACGGCTTCAGCCATCCCAACACCACCTATGCCAGCTATGGCAACGATGTCGCCTTCATATTGAGCTTCAGCGAGACATACAATTTCTTCTCCCTCCAAAACGACATCAGAGGGAGGAACCCCCAGGTTCAGGACAGCGACCCCATTGCCCGGGCCAACTTCAACAAGGTCGGTATGCCAAGCCTCTATGGCTACTCCATGTTCCTGCGCTCACCTGGCGACTCGCTGACCTCCTCTACCATAGGTTCCCTGCTCAGCACGGGGCGTATCTTCCAGGTCACAACCGACCCGACCTTCAACCTGGAGCGGGGCCTGACCTACCCGGCGCTGTGGGTCGATTCCAAGATCTTCGATCCGGATTACGCCTACATCACCGTTGAGCACAGGGATGCTGTGACGGGAGAGCTTTTGGCTCCGGCAGACACCGACAAGGTCAACGTATTCGAGGTCGACAGTTATGGTCCTTACTATGCAGAGAGCTTCAGGTTCTATGGGCCTGGCGTCCTTGCACCGTACAGCGCCCCCATCACTGGCGCGGCCACAAAGAACCAGGAAGTCACCATCACCTATCTCTATACCCGCGGAGAGGCGACCGTCATTATCGAATGTCGCGATGCTAGCAGAAACACCATCATCTCCCCAGTAGAGGACGAGATCATCCCTGCTGGTAACTATGGCCCCTATGAGCACCCAGTGCTCCCGCTGTATACGTTTGACAGAGTGTCAGCGGCAAGTGCGCCTCTAGCTGGCGAGATCGATTTGGGTGAGACCATAACGATCATCTTCCTCTATAACCGCATCATGGTGTAGAGCAGAATCGAGCCGCATCAAGCTGCATCGAGCCGCACGTTTTCCCAACGTACTATGCGAGACAAAGAGCCGCCTTCGGGCGGCTCTTGACTTCTATCTTCTGCTATCCTTTGTGAATGCAAAAGACTGAACACAAAGGCGAAGCCTTGGTGATCTGGGGCGCCTTACTGAAAAGGATAGATGGCAGGATAAGTGCAATGAGGAGATTCGGCAGTATCATGGTTACAGCGCTGATTGCCGCGCTTCTTGCTGGCTGCCTCACTGGCTGCGTAGGCGGCAGCGGCAGCGGCGGCAGCAGCGACGGCAACGGCGGCGGCAGCGGTGGTGGCAGCGGCGGCAGCGGTAGTACTGTTGAAGAACCTGCATATGTACAGCTGCCCATTACCGTTGTCTCCCTTGAGCACGAGTACACCATCCTGAAGCTAGAGGTGACCGAGGACGAGATGGGATACACTGTCATCTCCTGCACAGGAAAAGGCTTTGAGAACATGGTCTTCAACGCGAACGCCGGATTCATGATCCCGGTGTACTGTGCGATCATCGAGGGCGACAAGGAGATAGAATTCAACGAGTACAACACCAAGGGCAAGGAGCGGAACATCGTAGAGTTCACGTTCTACGGCAAGCTCGACCCCGATGCCGTGGTGTTCTATCCTCAAGAGGACTATGAGAACCGCAGCATTGTGAAGATCAAATAAGGCAATCTGGTTCTCTCTACTTGATTTACACTGGTACTAAGAGTTGACAGGGGCTTACTGTGGATGACCCAGGCTTCATCGAGCTTCAGGATGTAACCAAGTACTATCACACCGGCGAGGTGCTGGTAAAGGCTGTCGACGGCGTGGACTTCACCATCAAAGAAGGCGAACTCGCCATAGTGGTTGGGCCAAGCGGCGCGGGGAAATCCACGGTGCTCAACATCCTGGGCGGCATGGACAGCTCAGACAGCGGGCGCATCCTTGTTGACGGCGTTGATATCGCGCGTTTTGATGCCAAGGGCCTCGCCCAATACCGCAGGAACAGCGTTGGTTTTGTGTTCCAGTTCTATAACCTCATCCCCAACCTTACCGCCTTTGAGAACGTCGAGCTTGCGGCGCAGATCTGCACAGACCACCTGGACGCAGAAGAAGTGCTCACGCGCGTGGGGCTCCAGGACCGCCTTGATAACTTCCCTTCGCAGCTCAGCGGTGGGGAACAGCAGCGTGTAGCCATCGCCCGGGCGCTTGCCAAGAACCCAAAGCTCCTGCTCTGTGACGAGCCCACCGGTGCGCTCGACTCCACCACGGGAAAGGTCATCTTGGGCCTGCTTCAGGATGCCAGCCGCATCCACGGCGTCACCGTGGTCATCATCACCCATAACCAGGCGCTCATCCCCATGGGCGACCGCGTCATCCACATCCGCAATGGACGCGTGGATGGCATCGAGTGCAACCCCAACCCGCTGCCCATCAGCGCCATCGATTGGTAGACCAGACCCGTGGCGCACAGGTCATCAGGCAATCCCTTCATCCGCAGCGCGCTGCGGCAGGTCCGTGACACGCTGCCGCGTTTCCTCTCGATACTCTTCATCACCATCATCGGCGTGGCCTTCTTCGCGGGCCTACGCTTGACAGGCCCCTACATGAAGACCTCGGCCGACCAATGGTACAACGAGCGCAACTTCATGGACATCCAGCTGTTCTCCACCATGGGCTTCGACGAAGACGACATCGCCGCCCTGCGCTCGACCACGGGTGTCACCCGTGTGGCGCCAGGCTACAATACCAACGTGTTGGTCTCGCGCAACGGCTACGAGATCAGCGTCCAGTTCCTCTCGCTGGATCCAGGTTATTACGATAAGGACGGTACGGCTGCCAACCCCAGCTCGGCTATACCCCTCAACTCCCCCGAACTGCTCAGTGGCCGCCTGCCAACGAGCCCCAACGAATGTCTGGCCGAGGCGCGCTGGCTTCGCGCTTCGAACAACAGCCTGGGTGGTACGGTGAAGGTCCTTTCCGGTACGTCTGCGCCGCTCAGCGATCGACTTGCCTATGATGAGTTCACTGTGGTCGGCACAGTGAAGAGCCCCCTGTTCATCACCGATGACCGTGGTAACAGTGAGATAGGTTCTGGCCGCAACGCCTACTTCTTCCTCGTAATGCCGGAGGCCTTCACGCTGAAGGTCTATACCACGGCCTACTTACAGGTCGGATCCTCCGATTCCCGCTTCACGACAAGCTACTTCAGGACAGTAGGGCCGGTGGTCGACGCGCTTGAAGAGACAGGTGAGCTGCGAAGCCAACAGCGCTATGACCAGATCATGACAGACGCGCACAGTGAGTTCGCTGATGCCCGCACAAAGATAGCTGATGGTTATCAGGCGCTCATAGACGCAGAAGCTGAGCTGGAGGACGCACGCCTGTTGCTTGCGGACGGTTGGGCCGAACTGGAGGATGGCCGCGCTGAGCTGGACAGTGGCTGGACTGAGTTGTATGCATCCCGCTCGCAACTTGATAGCGGTTGGGCTGAGAGCGATGCGGGTCGCGTGCAGCTTGATGAGAACTGGGACAAGATGAACGCATCCCGCGCCTGGCTCGATCTTGGCTGGTCAGAGCTTGCTACCGCACGGATCGCACTCGATGAGGGGTGGGAGGAGTACCACCTGCAGTTTGCACAGCTGCAGTATGCACAGTCTTTAGGCCTGCTGACACCACAGGAATACGCAGCCGCCCTGCAACAACTGGAAGATGCACGGCTGGAGCTTGAAAAAGCTGAGGTCGAGCTTGCACAGGGTGAACAGGAGCTTGACGCTGCCGAGGTGGCCTATAAGGGTGGCGTAGACGGACTCCAGGCTGGCGAAGCAGCCTATCAGGCTGGCTTGCAGAAGCTTTATGCGGGAGAGGCGGCCTACCAGGGTGGCCTGCAGATGCTCCTGAACGGTGAGGATCTGTATGCCAGCGGCCTGGAGGAGTACCTCGACGCCAAGGCGCTCTTTGAAGATGGTCTGGCTACTTTTGAGAAGGAGCGCCCAGATGCGCTGGCAGATCTGGCGCAGGCAACAGCGGACCTGGACCAGGCTGAGGAGGACCTCAAGGCCCTTAAACCGCCAAGCTGGTATATCCTCGATCTTGACTCGAATGCCGGTTTTCGCAGTTACAAGCAGGAAAGCGAACAGCTTGAGGCTATCGCCACGGTGCTGCCCCTGCTGTTCTTCCTCATTGCGGCCTTGGTCTCGATGACCTCCATGACCCGCCTGGTCGACAACGACCGTACCATAATAGGCACCTACAAGGCCCTGGGTTATACCAATGCTGCCATAACCGCCCGTTATCTGGGCTACGCCTTCTCCGCTTCGCTCATCGGAGGCGTCATTGGCATCATTGTGGGATACAATCTCTTCCCACCGCTGATATTCAACGCGTTCCACACCATGTACACCGTGCCGCCAGCCCCGGCGCTCTTCTCGTGGCCATACGCCACGCTCAGCCTTGGCGTCGCACTGCTGAGCACGGTGGGCCCCGCCGCCCTGGTCAGTCTGCGTACCCTGCACGAGACCCCCGCCTCCGCCATGCGGCCGTTGGCGCCACGCCCCGGCAAGCGAAACATACTCGAGCGCATCAAGCCTTTGTGGCGGCGCTTCTCCTTCCTTCACAAGGTAACGCTGCGCAACCTGTTGCGTTATAAGAAGCGTGCCTTCATGACCGTCTTTGGCGTGGCAGGCTGCACGGCACTCATGTTCACCGGGTTCGGGCTCAATGACTCGCTGGGCACGTTGGGCCCCAAGCAATATGGCGAGATCCAGCGCTACGACATAGGCATCTCCTTCAGGGCGAATGCCAATGACGAGGATCTGAACCAATTGCATAGTTTCCTTCAGCAATCGCCTGAGCTCAGTTCCTATACGCTGGTCCGTCGGGAGACCGCGGATATCGTCGGCGAATCACTCACCAAGAATCTCGCCATACTGATACCCATGGACCCTGGTGTCTTTCAGGATTACTACACACTACGGCCGCGTGTTGAGGGAGGGATACTGCCGTCCAAGCAGCGCTTCGTCCTGAGTGACAACGGCGTCATCCTCACCGAGCAGATCGCCCGACAGATCGGAGTGACGGCTGGTGACACTATCACCCTGCGTAACCTGAACAACATCGAAGCCCAGTTCACCGTCGACGGCGTCATGGAGAACTACGTCTACCACTTTGTCATCATGACTCCGGCTTCCTATGAACGGGCCTTCGATGAGCAGCCAAAACCTAATCAGGCTCTGGGTCTGCTCGCCTCGGGAACAGGCAGCGAGAACAGCCGCGAAGACAACAGTGATGTCGACACCGACAATCTCACTACCACCCTGACAGACTTTGCGGCAGTCACCGGTGTCAGCTATATGCAGCGAGCTGCCAATGACTTCTCAAACATCACCGATGTACTGGGTTTTGTCATGGCCATCCTCATCCTGAGCGCTGCTGCGCTAGCCTGCGTGGTGCTCTTCTCACTCAACACCATCAACCGCGAGGAACGCACCCGCGAGCTTGCCTCCATCAAGGTGTTGGGTTTCTTCAACCGTGAGCTCGCCGCCTACATCTATCGGGAAGGTTTCATCCTCACAGCGATAGGAATAGCGCTTGGTCTGTTATTGGGCATCGCGCTGGAGCGCTACATCATCACCACCATCGAGATAGACGCCTTCATGTTCAGCCGCGACCTGCTCTTCACCAGCTACTTCTATAGCGCCCTGCTCACTGCAGGCTTCGCCCTGCTCGTCAATCTGCTTCTCTACCGCCCGCTCACTAACATCGACATGGTCTCCTCCCTCAAAGCAGTGGAATGAGTCGCTTTTTGTTGCTATCCTTTTCTCATCAACTTGACGGACAGGAGCTGTCCCTATGGTGGACCAGATAAAGAAACCCTATTCGGCTTTTGCGATCGCTGGTTTTATCGTGGCGTTCTTTCTCCCTCCCTTGGGGTTGGTGTTCAGTATCATCGCCCTGGCTACCATGAAGTCCCGGTCTCAGACGGGCAAGGGGCTCGCCATTGCCGGAACCATCATCAGCGCCTTTCTCTGCGTATTCAGCGTTGTTGTATTCCTTCTTTGGCTCTTCATGCCTGGGCCCCCTGCACCTCCTCCCTATCCAGCGTGACGCCGTTTGTGGTGCCTGCGCTACCTGTAATCCATGCATCTGCTAAAATAGTGCGGTTATGCTATTCAGTGACAAAATGAAACTTAAGGACAGTATATGGACCTAGGTGAAATACTCGAGAATCCGGTTCTACAACCGATATTCGATCAAGTCAAAAGTTTTGGGATGATACTGCTTGGTATCATCGGTGTCTTCTATCTGATTTCCATCATCTGGGTGATCCGCGATTCCTATCTGCGTGGGTCGAACCCTATAGTCTGGGGCATAGTCTCCCTGATCCCCTTTATTGGGGCTTTTGCCTATGCCATGTTGCGGCCGCCCATGCTGCTTTCTGACCGTGACGAGCAGGACCTTGACTTCACGCTCAAGCAACGTGAACTGATGAAGTACGGAGAATGTGGGAAATGCGGGTACCCTGTTGAGCGGGAGTATCTGGTCTGTCCCAAATGCGGTACACAGCTGAAGAATGAATGCAAGAAATGCGGGCATGCGCTTAATCCTGATTGGAAGATATGCCCCTTCTGCTGCACCCAGGTCCGGTAGAACCTGTGGGCTTTGAGCAAACAGATAGTAAACGACAGAGGAAAACACCATGAATATCAAACTACCTGACGGCTCCACCATGGAGCTTTCTGACCATGCGGTGGTTGCAGATGCGGCAGCCGCGATAGGCACGGGCCTGGCCAAGGCGGCGCTTGCCGGCAAGATAGACGGTGTGTTGGTAGACCTTTCCACCCCGCTGCATGAGGGCGCAGCCATCGAGATAATCACCGCGAAGTCGCCTGAGGCCTTGGACATCCTGCGGCATTCGACCGCGCACATCATGGCCGCGGCGATACTTGCCCTGTTCCCAGATGCGCAGTTCGGCATTGGCCCCGCCATTGAGGACGGCTTCTACTACGACATAGAGATAGGGCGCCCCGTCACCCCCGAGGATCTTGCTGCCCTGGAGCAGAAGATGTCCGAGCTGGCAGAAGCGGCTCTGCCCTTTGAGCGGCGCGAGGTCAGCCTGGCTGAGGCACGGGCGCTCTTTGCCGGCCAGGGCCTGAAGCTGGAGCTGATTGAAGAGCTGGAGCCTGATGCCGTGATCTCAACCTATCAACTGGGCGACTTCCTGGATCTGTGCCGTGGGCCCCACCTTGCCCATACCGGATTTGCCACCGCCTTCAAGCTCACCAAGCTAGCCGGCGCCTACTGGCGTGGCGACAATGAGCGCCAGATGCTCCAGCGCATCTACGGCACGGTGTGGTTTACCAAAAAGGACCTGGATGACTACCTCAAGCGCATAGAGGAGGCAGAGAAGCGCGACCATCGCAAACTGGGGCGCGAGCTGGGCATCTACATGATGGACGAGCGGGCCGGCGTAGGACTGCCGCTGTACCTGCCCCATGGCGCCCGCGTCATCCGGCTGCTGCAGGAGTGGCTGCGCCGCGACCTGTATGACCGTGGCTACGAGGAGGTCATCACCCCGCACGTCTACAATGCGGACGTGTGGAAGCAGTCCGGGCACTACTACTTCTACCACGACAACATGTACTTCTTTGAGATAGACGAGTCAGAGGCAAAGGACCGCAGCAAACTCAGTGAATACGCGGTCAAGCCCATGAACTGCCCTGGCCACGTGCTGCTCTACGGCAATGAGATCCGTTCTTATCGTGACCTGCCGATGCGCTATTTCGAGTTCGGCACCGTGTACAGGCACGAGATGAGCGGTGTTGTACACGGGCTGTTACGCGCTCGGGGCTTCACCCAGGACGACGCGCACATCTTCTGCCGCGGCGACCAGGTGCAAAGCGAGGTGGTTGCCATGCTCGACCTGGTGGACCACATCATGAACACCTTTGGTTTCTCGTACACCGCTGAGATATCGACCCGCCCCGACAAGTCCATTGGCGAGGCTGAGAAATGGGAGTTCGCTACCGACCAGCTGAAGCAGGCCTGCGAGGCCCATGGGCTGACCTATGACATCAACGAGGGTGACGGGGCCTTCTACGGCCCCAAGATAGACATCAAGGTGAAGGATGCTATCGGGCGGACCTGGCAGTGTTCGACCATCCAGGTGGACTTCAACTTCCCCGAGCGTTTCAAGCTCACCTATAGGACGGCTGAAAACAGCGAGGAGCAGCCCTGGATGCTGCACCGTGCGATATTCGGTTCCATCGAGCGCTTCTTAGGGATACTGATCGAGCATTACGCGGGAGCCCTACCACTGTGGCTGGCGCCCGTGCAGGTTGCCGTCATCCCCATTGCCGACCGTCACAACAGCTATGCCTATCAGGTGAAAGAGGCGCTGTACGCTGCCGGCGGGCGCGTGGAGGTCTTCGACCAGAACGAGCCCATGCGCGCCAAGATAGCCAAGGCGCAGCTGCAGAAGATCCCCTACATGCTGGTGGTGGGTGACAAGGAGGCTGAGGGCGGCTCCGTCAGCGTGCGCGAACGCCACGAGGGCGA
>WRHL01000018.1 GCA_009783245.1 Coriobacteriia bacterium | reverse complement strand
GTTCTATTCTGGCCTTGAAAAGGCCAAAATAGAACCGTCCCCTTCTGTCCTGAACCGGCCCCTTTGTCCGGCCCTTTATGCCTAGGCGGGTTTGGTGAAGTACTTGGATTTGAAGGCCAGCCACATGAGCAGGCCCAGAGCCACGCCGCCGATGATGTTGCCCAGGGTCACCGGCACCAGGTTGGAGACTATCCCTAAGGCTGAGATGCTGTCTGCGCCAAGGCCGTAGAGCTCAGTCGCCTTATCGACGAACTTGGGGTTGCCTGTGGCGAACAGGCCCGCGAAGAGGTAGTACATGTTGGCGATGCTGTGCTCAAAACCAGCCAATACAAAGGCCATGATGGGAAACCAGATGCCCGCCAGCTTGCTGAGCACGTCACGTGCACCAAAAGCCAGAAGCACGGCAGCGCAGACCAACACATTACAGAGGATGCCGGATGCCAGCGCCGTACCAAAGGGCAGTGCGGCTTTTGCGGCGGCCACCTTGATGGTGAAGGCGCCCAGAGCGCCGTCGGTGTAGCCCCAGATATTGGTGGCCATGACCAGGGCGGCAAAGAGTACAGAGCCTATGAGGTTGCCCAGGTAGACCATGCCAAGGTTCTTCATCCAACCGCCAAAGCGGATCTTGCCCTCGCAGAGGCCGGCGACCATCAGGCAGTTGCCGGTGAAGAGCTCGCTGCCAAGCAGCACTATCAGCATGAGGCCTACGGGGAAGACCACGCCACAGACCAGGCGGGCGAGGCCCAGGTTGGCGATGTCGTGCATGGCAACGGCGGAGACGGCCGCACCCAGCGCGATGAAGGCGCCGGCGGCAATCCCTAAAAGCAGCATCTTGAGAAGCGGCATATTGGCCTTGTTGGTGGATGCGGTGATGACCAGGTCGCATATCTCGACCGGTGTGTTGTAGTTGTTCATGAAACCCTGTACCTCTCGTGATGGTCCCCTTGCTGGTGACTCAGCCCAGCTGAAGCCCTGGCCAGCAATCTGCAGCTAGTGCAAAAGACCGCTCCTTATCCGTACCAGGGACTTCTTTGGCAGAGTGGATGAGCGGCTTCTTGTGTAGAGTATACTATCAGTTGGAGAAAGCTTTTTATTGGAGATTAGCGATAGTTTCGATGAGAGGAAGCGCATGGAACTCAAGGCTGTTCTGTCGGTGCTGGGCAGGGACCGCAAAGGGGTGGTCGCGACGGTCGCCACCACGCTGTATGAGGCCGGCGCGAACATCGACGACATCCAGCAGACGCTGCTGGATGATATCTTCTCCATGACCATGCTGGTCACCGTTGATGAGAAGGTCTGTGGCTTCAACGAGCTGCAGGAGCGTCTGGCAAAAGACAGCGAGAAGCTGGGCATGCAGATCACCCTGCAGCGCGAAGACGTCTTCCATTTCATGTACAAAGTTTAAGGTTGGGACTCAGGGGCATGGTCTATCGCCTGGGTATAGACGCGGGCTCCAAGACCATCAAACTCGTCCTGCTTGACGATAAGGGCGAGACGGTCTTCTCGCAGTATGCGCTCCATCGTTGCGACATTATCACCACCATGAAAGACCTGCTCCACAACACGCTCTGGCGCTTTGGCGATGCCACAGTCACAGTCTGTATCACCGGTTCAGCCGGGGTGCACCTGGCAGAGCTCTTAGAGGTTCCGCATGTGCAGGAGGTCATCTCTACACGCCATGCCTTGGAGCAGCTCATCCCCCAGGCTGATGTCGCCATAGAACTGGGCGGCGAGGACGCAAAGATCCTTTATCTTTCCAACGGCGTAGAGCAGCGCATGAACGGTAGCTGCGCCGGGGGAACCGGCGGCTTCATCGACCAGATGACCACCATGCTCGGGGTGCACGCTCGGGAGTTCAACTCCCTGGCGCTGGGCTATCGGACCCTCTACCCCATTGCGTCACGATGCGCCGTCTTTGCTCAGACCGACGTTCGACCGCTGCTGAACGAGGGCGCAAGGCGTGAGGATGTAGCCGCTTCCATCCTACAGGCTGTGGTGACCCAGACCATTGCCGGGCTCGCCTGGGGACGCCCCATACAGGGAACGGTGGTGTTTATCGGTGGCCCCTTTGAAGTGTACTCCGAGCTGGTCTCACGCTTCAAGCAGACGCTACGTCTCACACAAGGGCAGACCATCAAACCAAAGGATGCCCATCTTTTTGTCGCCAAAGGCGCAGCGCTGCTCAGCACGGGAGACCTGACCGGGCGCTTGAGTAGCCTTGCAGGCTTATCCGAGAAGCTCAGCACCGTTGACCTGGAGCAGACTGACGGCAGCGCCCACCTTGCGCCTCTGTTTACCTCAGAGGCTGAGCTGGAGGAGTTCAGGCAGCGTCATGCCAAGGACAGACTACCTCGTGCGCGGCTCATGGACGCAAAAGGTGACGTTTTCATCAGTATTGACGCCGGCTCAACCACGGTCAAGCTGGCTGCGGTCAACGCCGCAGGTGAGCTGCTCTTTTCCAGTTACGAGAAGTCCAACGGAGACGTGCTTGAGGCCGCGCGCAGTATGCTGGAGGACTTGTATCGTTCGCTACCCTGCGAATACGGTGGTGATTCGCTGGTCACCCTGCGCCACGTCAAGGTGACTGGTTACGGCGAGCGCCTGTTGCAGGTGGCGCTGCAGGCTGACTCAGGCGTGGTGGAGACCGTCGCCCATCTGAGGGCGGCTCAGGCGCTGGTACCTGACGTGGATTTTGTGCTGGATATTGGCGGCCTGGACATCAAATGCATGCGCATCAAGGACGGCGCGATTGATGACATCAAGCTCAATGAGTCCTGCTCCTCGGGTTGCGGTGCGCTTATCGAGGGGTTCTCCCGCTCCCTGGGACACACCAAGTGGAGCTTTTCAGACATCGCACTTACCGCCCGAAACCCGGTCGATCTGGGAACGCGCTGCACGGTCTTCATGACCTCACGGGTGCGTCATGCCCAGAAGGAGGGTTACCCGGTAGCGGATATCGCTGCTGGACTCGCCTATAGCGTGGTGCGCAATGCGTTGTACAAAGTGATCGGCAGTGCAGACTCGCGCGCTCTGGGTCGGCACGTTGTAGTGCAGGGCGGCACTTTCAAGAGCGATGCCGTGTTGCGGGCCTTTGAGTTGGAGTGCGGTCTTAAGGTTGTGCGCCCAGACCGCACCGAGCTGATGGGCGCCTATGGCGCTGCCCTGCTTGCTCGCGATGAGTATCTGGTTGAGGTCGCGGATACACAAAAAGAGAGGCAATCATCGCTGCTCACCCCATTTGAGCTGGCAACCCTGGCCCGCAAGCAGAGCACACGACGTTGTGAGGGCTGCGAGAATAACTGCCTGCTGACCATCAATGACTTTGGACCATACGCTGAAAGTGAACGGCGGGCAGGCGCGCCTCTAACAGGGCGCAGGCTCATATCGGGCAATCGCTGTGAACGGATGGGCGCCGAGGGGAAAAGTGACTCTGAGCAGCCAAACCTCTTCACTTTTGAGCGCGAGCTGCTGTTCGCTCAAGATGAGGGAAGCGCCGTGCATAAGGAAACAAGGACCCTTTCCATAGGCATTCCCACGGTACTTGACCTCTTTGAGACCTACCCATTTTGGCAGAGTCTGTTCACCAGCCTGGGTATGCGGGTCATCAGGGCTGATCTGCCCAGTTCAGAGGCTTATCGCAAAGGCGCTCACGCTGTCCTCTCAGAGGGCAGCTGCTTTGCTTCCAAGCTCGTCCATGGCCATGTCGCGCAGCTTTTGGAGCAGGGTGTCGATTTTATCTTCCTGCCCACGGGTGGCGCCGTAGC
The DNA here is from genome assembly GCA_009783245.1 of Coriobacteriia bacterium. GTDB lineage: Bacteria > Actinomycetota > Coriobacteriia > Coriobacteriales > UBA8131 > WRHL01. The sequence continues at coordinate 25,449 of WRHL01000018.1, read as the reverse complement.
ATCAGCGCAGGGTGGTGTCTACAAGGCAGGAAGCTGTCTTACCATCGAGTGCCCCGTGTCCAGTAACTACGCGCAACTCATCGCTGCTGATGTTGCCGACGCTGGCAGTAACGTTGGCTTTCTGACCTGTGACCTGGCCTCCCAGCTCCCTCTGGCCAGACAGCTGTATGAGCGCTTTGTTGCGACAGGGCTGGCTGAGCTCCTCCAAGTCGACGAGCACCGTATTGTAGACGCCCTGGCACAGGCCAGACACGCACAGGAACACACCTTCAGTCTCCTTGCCGATAAGACTGCCGAGACGCTCGCGTTGCTGACAGATCAAGGTAGACAGGGCATGGTGCTCGCCGGGCATCCCTACCATGTAGACGTTGGGCTCAACCACGCGGTGGACAGGTTGCTGAACAGCTTGGGCTTCCCGGTCCTTAGCGCCACTGGGCTTCTGGCCCTGGCCAGACGGGAGGGCAGACTACCCAAGCTTGCAGATGACCTTGTGGCAGCTACCTGGACCCAACCGTCAGCGCTGTATCAGGTAGCGCAGCTGGTAGCCGAGAACAGCCAGCTTGAGCTGATCCAACTCTATTCCTATGGCTGTGGCGTAGATGCCCTATCCATCGGCCAGGTGCGGGAGCTCATAGAGGCTTCTGGCAAACTGTACACCGCTTTGAAGATGGACGAGATGGTCGACCTTGCTGCCATCCGCATCCGCCTCCGCTCGCTTGTGGTTGCCCTCAATGGGCGTGAACGCAGGACTGAGTGTAACCAAAGCATATCCGGGACCGCACAGCGTAGAAGCGAGAAAAGCTCGGCGCCACTGATACTGATGCCTGCTCTGGCGCCACGCCACGCACAGGCCATAAGGACGGTTGCAAGGGAGGCGGGCTATCAGCTCGAGCTCCTTGATGGGATAACAGAAGCTGACGTGCGAAGCGGACTCCGTTTCTGCAATAACGACCTCTGTTATCCGATGATTGCTGTTGCTGGGCAAGTCATGGAGGCTCTGTCCTGCCGCCCGAAAACCGCACCTATCTCTGTCATCGTTCCCCAGGTCTGCTGTGGCTGCCGCTCGATCGAGCTCGAGCAGATCCTGCGTAGACAGCTGAGAAGCAAAACAGGTCGCAGTGCAGTTGAGGTTATCGGCATACCCAGCCGACATGAGCCCCTCACGGTACCAGCCTGGCTGGCAACGCGTATCTTCGAGGAGCTGGAGGAGTGCGACACGGGGGTCTTGGAAGGGGAGGGGCCACCTGTTGGTGTTTTGGGCAACGCGGCGCTGCTGTATACCCCTCAGCTCAACAACAATATCCTGGAGCAGATCCGGGAGGCGGGCTGCACTCCTTACACGCCACCGCTGACCGAGCTGCTCAGGACCAACGCCCCCCTGGAGGAGCTCATCGACGGCTTTGTCGCCAAGGGGATACGCGATGTCATCTTCCTTCAGAGCTTCGGCTGCCTCACCGGGCATATCCATGGGCGCGGCGCCACCAAGCGTCTTAAGAAGCGCTACCCACAGCTGAACATCAGCTTCCTGGACTTCGACCCTGGCGCATCCGAGGTTAACCAGACCTCACGCCTGAAGCTGGCTTTGACCATCACCAAGGAGAGATATGACGATAACCCCCAACTGCATCACTGACTGCAATGGGCAGGATGAGGCAGACTGCGGCAGCGACGGGGAGGCTAGTTCTGGGCCAGGGAACAGCCTGTGTCGAGAAGTGAGCTGACCTGGGCATCCGTGGAGGCCTCTGCGTAGACGCGGACCAGAGGCTCTGTCCCCGAGGTGCGTATCAGCAGCCAGGCATCAGAGGCAAAGCAGAACTTGATGCCGTCGAGCTTGCTGATCTCACAAAGCGTCTCCCCAAGCGGAGCGAACAGCTCTTCATACTGCTCAAAACCAACAGCGCTGCCCTGTATGTGCGTTGCGACAAAAGCGTCCTTCTGCTCTGGCGTCAGGCGCAGGTCACGCCGCCCGTACTCAAGCGGCCCCAGGACCTCAAGCAGCTCAGCGACTAACTCGTGTAACCGTTTACCCCGGTATGCCATGAGCTCGGTGAGCAGCAGGGCCATGAGCAGGCCGTCGCGTTCGCGCACGTGGGAGGGGATGCCCATGCCGCCGCTCTCCTCGCCGCCTATCATCACGCCGCCTTCCAGCATCTCAGCGTAGATCCACTTGAAGCCGACAGGACAGGTGGTCAGGGAAAGGCCCAGGCGGTCGCATTGACGCAACAGCAGGTTGGAACCAGCCAGGTTGCGGACCACGCGTCCCGTCAGGCCCTGGTTCTCAACCAGATGGCCAATGAGCAGGGCAAGCAGGCGATGCGTGGTGACGTAGGCGCCTGTGTGGTCTACAGCGCCTATGCGGTCAGCGTCGCCGTCTGTGATGAAGCAGGCGTCAAAACCCAGCTCCACAACCTTGTCAGCGCCTCTTTGCACCCAGGGTAAGATGGGCTCAGGGTGCAGCCCGTCAAAGCTGGGGTCGTTTTCGCCGTTGACCTCTGCGACCTGGACCCCAAACTCGGTAAGCAGGCCGGCAAGGTAGCCGCGGCCAGCGCCATAAAGCGGGTCGAGCACCACTTTGAGGCCAGCCTTGCGGATGAGCGGGGCGTCCACTGCAGCGCGCAAGGCGTCAAGATAGGCGCTCATGATGTCGACAAACTCCAGGGCGGGAGCCACCGCAAGCGGGCCGGCTGGTGCGTCCGGCGTGCCGTTTGCCGCTGCTTCAAAGGCGGCAAGCGCATCAGCAAAACAAGAGGGCGGCTCATCAACGAGCGCTGCCTCAACCATATCCGTGAAGGTCGAGGGCGAGGCGCCGCCATCTGCCATACGCAGTTTGATGCCCAGGTACTCAGCGGGGTTGTGGCTGGAGGTGAGCATGAGACCGCCGATAAGGGTTGGGTCCTGTCCTATAGTCCAGCACAACGCCGGGGTGGGACAGTAGCGGTCCGAGACACGCACGTCAAAGCCGGCCGCGGCAATGACAGCTGCTGCCAGGGCGGCATAGCGGCCGGCGTCTTGGCGGCAGTCGTAGCCGATGAGGATAGCGCCGTCCTTATCGTCAGTCTGCTCTTTGAAGACCTGGGCGGCTGCAGCGGCGACACGGGCAACGGAGCGGTGGTTGAAATCCTTGTCGATAAGCGCTCGCCAGCCGTCGGTTCCAAAGTGGACGGGGTCGACTTGAGATGGTGGAATGCCCTGGTCTGGGGCCTCTGTTGTAATAGGGGATGTATTCATGGACGTCTCTCCTGAACAAAGCTTGAAGGGTTATTGAAGTGCTTCATTCAGTATAAGCCAGTTCAACGCTGTCTGCGCAGAAGAGGGCACGTTGGAAGCGAGGGGCGTCATAGCAGGATCTCTCCTGCTCGCCGCCAACGTGCCCACTTCTGCGGCAAACTATATAGTACTGCCATAGTAATCGCTATACAACCACTGCGGCATAGAAAAAGGGAATAATTTTCATCTTTACTCATATTTCTGCAGGAATCAGCTATATAGTCCTCATAAGTATTCAAATAAACCCATCGAACAAATGGCGCTTTGAACCGTTATACTGGAATACCTCCCAGAACACCACAGAGGAGGATCCTTTCGAAAAAGGAGCGGGGACATCCGTCTGCCAGGTTTCCCAGAACAAACGAGCGAGGAGAATAGATGAGAATCAAGAGAAGCGAGACCCCTGAGGGGAAGATCGAACTGCAGATCACGGCGCCCGCCGACAAGGTCTCTGAGGCGATCAGGTTCATGGAGTTCCAGTTGGCGTATCAAAACGGCATAGATATACAGAATACCAAGGATCTGACCTTTGCTGTAATAGCGAAGGTAGGAGAGGCCTACTATCACTCCTTCCTCGACTTTGAGGTCATGCGTTATCTCGCTCCCTTTGCCGTGACCCAGGAGAAACTTGCCATCATAGGCAATCCCCAGGTTGAGTCCACGGGAAAGAACATCGAACCCGGCAAGGAACTGAGTTTCAGGGCCGTTGTCATCCCCAAGCCCATCTATGAGATCGAGGATTACAGCCCGGTGAAGATCAGGGTCCCAAAACCAGAGATCAGCGAGGCCGATATCGATCGACAGTTGCTGAAGATGGCTGAGGAGTACACCAAGTACGAGAAGGATGAGGATCATCCCGTGCAGGACGGCAACGATATACTCTTTGGCATCAAGACCTGTGACTCCAAGGGTGAGGAGATCACGCAACTGTCAGCTGAGCGCAGGGCCTATACCGTTGGGCAGAACTACATCCCTGGCGGCTTTGATGCCCAGTTGACTGGCATGGATGTGGGTGAGACCAAGACCTTTGATATCACCTCCAAGGATTTCCTCCGTGTTGAGTCCGAGGACCCAGAGGCTACCGAGACCTATACCTTCACTGTGACGATACTGGAGATCCAGAAACGGGTCATCCCCGCAATCACCGACAGTTGGGTGGAGAAGAACATCCCCAACCTGTCGACCGTACCCGAGCTTCGCGAGGAGATACGCAAACAGGGGTTGCTCTACCGTGAGCAGGAGCTGGGCAACATGAAGAGCTACCTTGCTGCCTCGGAGTTCGCCAGGCGCTTCAAGGGCTCTATTGCTGATGAGCTCTACGAGTTGACCCGCGAGGACATCATGAGCAACATGCAACAGGCCCTCCAGGCGCAGGGCAAGTCGCTGCGCGACTTCATCCAGGAGCAAGGCGGTGGCGACCAGCAGTTCTCCATGCAGCTCATGATGCAGACCCGCGAAGTGTTGACACAGGGCTTCTCACTGGATGCTTTGGCGCGGCACCTCAAGCTCGAGGTGACCGACCAGGATATCGAGGACACCTTCCATGCCATGGCCCCTGGTTATGAGCGGCAGGCGCGTATGGAGTTCGAGATGACAGGACGCATGTATCAGATCGAAGAGGGGGCCTTGCGCAACAAGGCTAATAAATGGCTGGTTGAGAACGCTGAGATCGAATACATCTCCGAGTAATATTCATTTGGATACTGCTTGATTCTGTTTGGAGAATGAATAAGAAGATGAAGGCCATCATCCCCGCCGCAGGGTTGGGCACGCGCTTTCTGCCAGCGACAAAGGCGGTACCAAAGGAGTTGCTGCCTGTTCTTGAGAAGCCGGCCATCCAGTATGTTGTGGAGGAGGCGTTGGCTGCAGCTGCCGATGAGATCATCATCATCAGCAGCGCCACCAAGCACGCGCTCGAAGCACACTTCAACTGCGACCTTGGACTTGAGGCATTGCTCGCTGCTACGGGCAAGACCGCCTATGCGGAGGCAGTCCATCACGCAGGCAACCTTCCGGTCTCTTTTATCGAACAAGCCCAGCCATTGGGGTTGGGCCATGCGATACATTGCGCTGCTGAAAAGGTCTGTGCCGCTGTTGCACCAGAGCCGTTCTATGTCCTTTTGGGTGACGTCCTTGTACCAGAGAATTCCATTCTGCCTCGCATGCTCGCCATCAGCCAGGAGCATGACAACGCGAGTGTCATCGCGGTTTTTGAAGTCCCCATGGAAGAGGTGAGCCGCTTTGGCGTCATCGCTGGTGAAGCTATCAAGCAGGATATCTGGCGCATAAGCGAGATGGTGGAGAAACCACCTCAAGACAGGGCGCCTTCAAACCTGGCGATCTTTGGACGCTACCTGCTCTCGCCGCGTGTTATGGAGCTTTTGGCCCATACCGTTCCTGGAGTGGGTGGTGAGATACAATTAACTGACGCACTTGTCAGCCTGCTTGCAGAAGAGGAGATGTACGCGCTTGTCATCGACCCCGAGGAGGGTTTTGATGTGGGCACTGTGGAAAGCTGGTTGATTACAAACATCAAGCTTGCAAGGCGTAGGGGGATTCTTGGTGAACTACTGTAGTACCTGGTAGGGAGCCGGACAGAGTGGAAAACCGCACAGAGGAGAAGAATAGAGAGGAATGTCCGTTTGCTAGTAATCAGAATGCTCTATACTGTTAAGTTCATTTCGCAGAGAGGGGAAAAAAGTGGCCGAAGCTGCAGAAATTAAACTTGCCCCTGAGATAGAGATGCTTGAACCAGAACTCGAAAAACTCATGGGCGAATATAAGAAGGTCGGATTCATTGCCGAGGATGAGACCAAGGAGTTCCTCTCCAGTTATGATCTCTCGAGCAAACAGCTGACTGCGGTCTATGACTACCTACGTGCAAAGGGCATTACGGTGGAGCATGAGATCGACGAGCAGGAGCTGGAGGCTCCCAGTGAGCCCGACACCATAGACTTGGGTGAAGTCGACGACGACGTGTCCGTGAGCCTGAACGACGATGAGATACTGGATGGTATCCCAGAGGATGAGCTCAAGGTTGCCGAGACTGTTGACGTGGTGCTCCCCAAGGTGAGCACACGGTCAGGCAAGACCGCCAAGAAGCGTCAATCCGCCGAGCATACCACCGTGTTGCTGACAGGCGACCCGGTACGCATGTATCTCAAAGAGATAGGAAAGGTCAGCCTGCTTACGGCGGCTGAGGAGATCGACCTCGCCATGAAGATAGAGGCCGGCCTTGAGGCATCCAACCAGCTGGAGGATGCCTTCCGCAAGAAGGTCGAGCTGGAGCGGCGCGAACGGAGGCGCCTGAACCGCGTGGAGCAGGTGGGTCTGGACGCAAAACAGCAGCTCATCGAGGCGAACCTGCGCCTGGTGGTCTCCATTGCCAAGCGTTATGTGGGGCGTGGCATGTTGTTCTTAGACCTCATACAGGAGGGTAACCTGGGCCTCATCCGTGCAGTTGAGAAATTCGACTACACCAAGGGCTTCAAGTTCTCCACTTATGCGACCTGGTGGATCCGCCAGGCCATCACCCGTGCTATAGCCGACCAGGCGCGCACCATCCGCATCCCGGTGCACATGGTTGAGACCATCAACAAGCTGGTACGCATCCAACGTCAACTGCTTCAGGAGCTGGGGCGCGAACCCACGCCGGAAGAGATAGGCGAGGCGATGGGCATGCCGGCAGACCGCATCCGTGAGATCCAGAAGATCAGCCAGGAGCCGGTCTCACTGGAGACACCCATCGGTGAGGAGGAGGACAGCCAGCTTGGCGACTTCATAGAGGATAACGCCGCTGTGGTCCCGCCTGACGCTGCAAGCTTCTCCATGCTGCAGGAGCAGTTGGGCAAGGTGCTGGACGGCCTGGCTGAGCGTGAGCGCAAGGTCATCTCGCTACGCTTTGGCCTGGAGGACGGCCACCCGCGCACACTGGAGGAAGTGGGACGCGAGTTTGGCGTCACACGTGAGCGCATCCGGCAGATCGAGAGCAAGACGCTGGCCAAACTGCGCCATCCCTCGCGCTCGAGCAAGCTGAAGGACTATCTGGAAGAATAGACAGGGACAAGGAAACCATGAGCGAAGAGACTTTCAACGAGGACTTCGAGGGGAATCAGATAGAAGGAACAACGGTGGGCGAAGAGGTGGCAGACACAGAGGCAGCAGAGGCGGTAGACGCAGAGGCAGCAGATCCGGCTGCAAGCTGCGACAGCGCCTGCTCCTCCTGTGCTGAGAGCTGCTCAAGCAGGACCGCCCCCATGGACTTCCGCGCCAAGACCAATGAGTACTCCACCATCAAGCATGCCATCGCCGTGGTCAGCGGTAAAGGTGGGGTGGGCAAGTCGCTGATCACCTCGTCGATTGCCTCGGCCCTGCGAAGACAGGGTCTTCTCGTGGGGATATTGGACGCTGATATCACCGGGCCGTCGATCCCCAAGGCGTTTGGTGTTGACGAGAAGCTGCGTGGGAGCGAGCAGGGTATCCTGCCGTCTGAGACCGCAGGTGGCATCCGTATGGTCTCTACCAACCTGATCCTGCCTGAGGACACCACGCCGGTGATCTGGCGTGGCAGCATCATATCGGGCACCGTGCGGCAGTTCTACAGCGAGGTTGTCTGGGGCGAGCTCGATTACCTGCTGATAGACATGCCTCCCGGCACCGGTGATGTGCCACTGACCGTGTACCAGTCCATTCCCATCGATGGCGTCATCATTGTCACGGCTCCCCAGGACCTGGTCTCGATGATTGTGGGCAAGGCAATCAACATGGCAAAGACCATGGAGGTGCCCGTTTTGGGCATTGTGGAGAACATGGCATACTATGTCTGCCCTGACTGCGGGTCCAAGCATGAGGTCTTTGGCGCCAGCAGGATAGATGAGATCGCCGAGGAGTACGGCATCGACCTGGTCGCCCAGATCCCTCTGTCCCCCGGTTTCACAAACCTCATGGACGCTGGCAAGGTTGAGGAGATCGCCATTCCCGCCATCGACATCTTTGTCAACAGCCTGGTGGGTTCCTGAGAATTGTCACGCATCTCATATACAGTTTTTGTCATTGCGAGGAGCGCACAGCGCGACGTGGCAACCTAGGGCATCACCTTGCGTTTTATGGCCGATGGCTGAAGTCTGCCTCTATCAACAGTGTCACATGGGTAAAGGACACATCCCCATGCGCCTGCTTTGGTTAAGGAAGGAAACGCTCCCACCCAGGCGTTGTAGACGCACCCCCATGCGCCTGCTCATAGTTTCTCGTCTAATGAGGTGGTTTGACGCAAGATAGCTGCTGCTCTATTCATCTCTCCGTCATTGCGAACGAAGCGCCCAGAGGGCGCGCAGTGTGGCAATCTATGCAGTGGATTTGCGTTGTTGGTAGACTGTCACAGCGCAATATCTTGCAGATTGAAAAGAGGTGAATCAACTGTGAGATTGCCCGCTGTGTCAACGTCACTGATCCCAGGCCGCTACCGTAGATTGCCACGCATTGGCAAAGCCAACGCTCGCAATGACAGATAGTTGTAAAGAGTTGCGGGTAGCTTGCGTCACCGCGCCTGCGCTTGCAATGACGGAAGTTTGTATCCCTTTGTTACTGTGAGCCTAAGGTGTAACAGTGACATCCTCAAAACGGAGCCGGCGGCAACGCCGGCGACAAGCACACACTGCGTAAGCGGTGTGTGCGACACGATTGTCGCAATGACAGTGGGGTGTGGTAAGCGGAGATGGAGCTAGCTGGCGAGAAGCGCGGGTGCGCCCTTTACCCGCGCGACACGATTGGTTTACTCGATAGGCTCAATGACAACAGCTGTCCCATTCGCATATATTCCAAGGATGCTTTCCCCAAACATAGTGATGTCGATGTCTAGACCGATGATTGCGTTGCACTTAAGAGCAAAGGCTTTATTCTTGATGCGCTCCTTAACAACCTCTCGTCCTTCTTGAAGCTTGGTTGTAAGTGCTTCTGACTCAGTTCCAAAGAAATCGGCAAAACCACCGAGTATGGCTTTGATCGCACCCAACCCTAAAGCGGCTTCGCTTGAGATGAAATCACGGTACTCGACAATACGATAACCCTCCACGCTATAGCCCGATGTGAGAATGATAGCCTTCTTCAGAGCCTCAGCGTCACGTTTCTCCTGGGCAAGCCTTTCATTTTCTAGGATCCTCTGTCTTCCTGCCTTTATCCTACAGTCCAGTGGAATCGACACCAAAAATTGCCTGTTCCTCTGTGAAGCCCTCGAATAACAACTGATCAATCAGTCCCTGTCTTGAAAAGGACATGATGTCCAAATAGCTCTTCGCTGATTTAGCCGCCTGCTCGTTCCAATCGACCTTGACATTATCGACACCGAATTCTGCTTGCTCCTCCGTGAAACCTTCGAATATCAGCTGTTTAATCAGACCCTCTCGTGAAAAAGCCATGAAACTCAAATAGCTCTTCGCTGATTTTGCAGCCTGTTCGTTCCAATCGACCTTGACATGTTTGACAGCATATTCAGCATCTTCTGTTGAGAACTTCTCGTATTCCAATTGTCTGATCAGACCCTGCTCGGAAAAGGCCATAACCGAAAGATAGCTCTCTGCTGACCGCACTGCGTTTTTCTGGCTTGTTGTTGCTTCTGGAATTTCCGGTTTTTGCTCAGTTTCTGTTACTTTTGACTCTGGCGTAGTTGATTCCGGAGTTGTATCTAGCGCTGCTTCGGATTCAGGTTTGGTTGGCTCTTCTTTTGCTTTCTCCGATGTCTCTACACCAACGGATGGTTTATCGCTTTGAGAGCTATCACCACCCCCGCTTGCCAGCGCGCCGATTCCCCCAACGATAACAACGGCAATGATTACCCAGAACCACCACTTCTTGAAAACTGGCTTCTTCTGTGGCTGAGGCGGTTGATTGTTGTTTCCGGGGAAGCTAGGCGGTTGGTTATAGGGGCTGTTTGTTTCTTCATTCATTTCTCCTCCTTGATTAATGAATTGCTATAAAATATCGCGAATACTCAATAATTATAAAGCAATATACATAATAGCAAGTCAGAAGAACAAATACCATATCATATTGTCTGGAATTACTACAAATTGTTTTTGCATTGTGCTGCAGGATGGGAGTAGCGTCCCTGTCTCTTTGTTTTTGCTTTTTACCATTCGCCAGAGAGTTCGGTAACAGCGTTCAAAGGCTCTAGGTTGATTGCCTATTGACGAAAAGACTCCCCATACGATAATTTGAACTCGTGACATTATTGCGTATTGACGCAACTTTATTAGGAGTTTTATATGCATATTGAAAGACCAGGCTATCTGGAAAAGCTCATTAGCAGGAGAGAGAATGGTTTCATCAAGGTCATTACCGGTATACGCAGATGCGGCAAATCCTACCTGCTGTTCAACATCTTCCATGATTACCTTAATTCAAGTGGTGTCGAAGACAAATATATTATCGAATTAGCATTGGACGAGGTTGGAAATGCCAAATACCGAGACCCCTTGGAACTCGACCGGTTCATTCGTGAACAGATCGTCGAAAAGGATCATACGTACTACGTATTCCTCGACGAAATCCAAAAAGTCGCTGAAATACAGAATCCCCACGTTGACATCAAGGATGCCAGGATCGGGTTTGTTGATGTACTGCTTGGGCTTATGAAAATCAGGAATGTCGACCTTTATGTTACCGGCAGTAACTCTAGAATGCTCTCCTCTGATATCTTGACGGAATTCAAGGACAGGGGGGATGAGGTCCGCCTAAGCCCCCTCAGCTTCTCAGAGTTCTCTTCTGCGTTTGGAGGAGAAAGGCGAGACGCTTGGAGGGAGTACCATATGTATGGCGGCATGCCTGTAGTCCTTGCAAAGAAAACACACGAGGATAAAAGCCAATACTTGAAAGACCTTTTTGCTAAAACCTATCTTTCCGATGTCATTGAACGATATAGGATCTTGAACGACAAGGAGGTTTTAGAAGAACTTCTCAACATCATTTCATCCTCAATAGGATCATTGACTAATCCGTCTAAGCTCTCAAACTCCTTTAAGAGCATAAAGAGCTTCAATATCGCGGCTGCAACAATAAGTACGTACTTGGACTACTTTGTTGATGCTTTCATGATCAGGAAATCCTACCGGTATGACATCAAGGGGAAGAAATATATCGACACCCCGCTGAAATACTATTTTTCAGATATTGGCTTAAGGAACGCACGGCTCAACTTTCGACAACAAGAAGAAAGCCATATCATGGAGAACATTATCTACAATGAGCTTATGACAAGAGCTTTTGATGTCGATGTTGGTATCGTTGCATACAACTTCAAGAACAAGGAAGGTAAAAGCCAGCGCTCCCAGCTTGAAGTAGACTTTGTAGCCAACAAGGGAAGTAGGCGTTACTACATTCAATCGTGCCTTTCTGTCGCTGAGGAAGAAAAGAGAAGGCAGGAAACCGATTCCCTCTATCGGATCACAGACTCCTTTAAGAAGGTCATCGTCATCAAAGACGATATCATTCCATGGCATGATGACAGGGGTGTCCTCTATGTAGGCATCGAGCAATTCCTTTTAGAGGAATCTGCAATAGACTTATAATGTCACCTCTGGGTAGTTCTTGGTGGCGCTGTGGTTGTGGTCAGATAAACCTGAATACCACAGAGCCTTGCATCTCATGCGAAGCAACCCTAGGAACACTTTTATATGCTGCTACCCCTGAAGGCCTGCAGAAGAGCAAGAATGAGATGGCACGTAGGAAGAATCGATAACATACTTGGCTGATTTGAAGTCAGAAACGCACCGTTCCCCAATCTTCTCACTGGGTAACCCAGAAAAGAAAAGGTGATGTATTAATTGCTCTCCCCTTTCCTTCTATTGTAGCGTGTGGTCAGATGGGAATGTTACCCAGATCACCCGACCCAGGATTTGCAGGTTCTTGGGATCTGTGCGGTTAAAGTCAACAGTGATTACCTCATGTGTTGGGTCAGTTGAGTCTGGGATCATGCGAACCCCATTGTTCAGGCGCTCCAGCCTTCTTATTGTCGCATAGTCCCCGTTTACTATCACGGCGTACATTTGCCTGTCGTAGATATCTGTCTGCTGTGGGTCAACAAGCGCATAACAACCACGTGGCAGTATCTTGTCCATACTCGTACAGCTGTTAGCCAATAGAAATGCATCTTGATGGTCTTCCAAGAACCTTCTGGGAACTGGAAACCAACTCTCTGGGTCGCTATGCTCTATCAGCTTATCAACGTCGTTCTCACTGAATAGCGGTGCGTCGATATACCCGGATCCCGTGGTGATGTTCAACACTTGTCGGTACATCTCATGCTTCTCATTATCTGTTGCTGCTCGGTAATAATCCAGGAACTCCCCAAGGTTCTTAAGCGCTTGCGGAAAATCCCTGTTCAGCAACTTTTCGATTCTTTTCTTCTCAACCTCTGGCCTTAGAAAAACAATCTCTTCTTCTCCCTCTACATTGCGGAATGCAAGTAAATTGCTCTCGAGAAATGCCCCTCCTGATGCATCAATAAGAGCCCCGAGCGCAGGGTGTTTGCGCCCGATTAACTCATCAATACCAACTTTGAAAAAATCAGCGAGATGTGAAAGAGTGCTTGCGTCCTGAGGCATACATAAACACTGCTCCCAGTTTCGGTACGTGCCTAATGGAACACCAAGCTGGAAGGCCGCATCAGCCTGCGAAAACCTTGATTTCTTCCTGATATCTTTCAATTGCGCTAGCATTGCTACCTCCTTGAAGAATGCTCTTTCCAATTACTTAGTCTATAAGTTATTTTAGCAGAATGCTTGTTGACAAGCGCATGAAGACTGGCTACCATCGGATGCCTGTAAGTCAATCGAATATATGCAGAGGGAGAGGGAGTATGGACAATGCCGTGCTCCCTTTGTGTTTTGAAACGATCCTTAAAAAGGTTTGTCGATTATTCAACAGTGCCAATAAAGAAAGAAGGACAAAGAGATGAAACCACTAGAGGAAACAGAACTGTTCAATGATCTCCTGTCAGACCCTGCGAACTTGACAAAGCGGTTCAAAGGGGAACGTGATTTGGTTATTAGGATAAAAGACAGGATAGACGATTACAAAATGGCATGTGAACAAAAAGAAGGTCTTGGTAATTCGATCATCGAGGCTTGGAGTAAAGGCGAGAATAAGGATCTGCTCGATATGATTGTGCATATAGATGAGATAGAAGCCGAGATAAGAATGCTTGAGGAGAAGGAGAGGGTGGAGTATCAGCAGCTGAAACTGCTTTCGGACGGACTGAAGACAGAGCACTTACGTCGCATTATTGAGATGCATATTACCAAGGTCTCACGTGGGGCGAGATTTCCCAGCGCATCTATAAGAAAGATACCAAGAGACTCCGCAAGAACTGTCAAGCTGCCCGCTGGAAAGCCATGGATGCCATGAAGCGTATGTTGCAGAATTGAAACATGACAGCAAGGTCAGGAAGCACGACTCTTAATAAAAGAGGCTACTGTTGATGTATCCCAGGTGATTCTTTTAAGCATAAAGTGTAGTCAGTCAGAAATGAGCGAGACCTACTGGGTGGTTCCAAGAAGACACAGCACAAGGCCACCTCCCTGAAGGAACACTTCTAAAGGGAACACCCAATAAGCGCCCTCTCTTTCTGGGCAAGAAGCCGTCGGGCATGAACCGATGGCTTCTTGCTACCTTGGCGCCAGGTGTCCAGAGACGCAGGCGAACGGCTTTGATGGAAAACCAGCGCAGTCCATAGCGGCCAATGAAACGGTCACAAAAAAAGAAAGGAAGTGCACCATGTCACCAAACGATGTCACCAATGTAAGCGTAGGAAGGCCAAAGGCGGGCGGGGCGGTGTTCGTCGCTCCCACCACAGCCGCGCTTCCCACAGATGCGGTAGCGCCTTTGGGCGAGGGGTTCGAGAATGTGGGCTACTGCTCTGAAGACGGGCTCACCAACTCCGTCTCCACGGAATCGAGCTCCATCAAGGCCTGGGGCGGCGAGGAGGTATTAAACATCCAGACCTCACGCTCTGAGACCTTCGCCTTTGCCATGATCGAGACCAACGAGGCGGCCTTAAAGCAGGTCTATGGTGTGGACAACGTCTCCGGAAGCGGCAGCAACCTGAGCATCCTGCACAACTCCAAGCTGAAAAGCAACCACATCTGGGTCTTTGAGATCCTGCTTGCCGAAGACCGCGTCAAGCGCATCGTGGTCCCTTGCGGCAAGATCACCTCGGTAGACGATATCGTCTACAAGGACGGCGACCCTATCAAGTACGGCGTGACGCTTTCCGCCCTGCCTGACCAAGCCGGAAACACCGCCTACGAGTACATCGCAGAGATACTAGGGGAGTGAGGGTGATGGCGGACACGAAGGACATAGACGGGAAGGTAGAGCTTAAGGTCAAAGGCGTCACCATCCACATATGGCCAGACATCTTGGAGGACCTTGAGCTTTTGGAGGACCTCATCGCATTAGACGAGGGCAACAACCGCGCGAGCATCTCTGCGCTCAAGCGCGTGTTAGGTGATGAGTACGAGCTTGTCAAGGACACGCTTCGCGATGAGCGCGGCATGGTCAAGACGAAAGACGTAGGCGCCTTCTTCTTTGCGGTGCTCGATAAGGTCAAAGCAAAAAACTCCTAGTGTTCGCTAGCATGCTCGGCCGCTACAAGCTCGAGCTGCGTGCAGATTTCCAGCAGTTCTACACCCTTGATATCGATCGCATGGGCAAAGACTACAAGATCATGCACGCCGCCGAGCTTGCGGCCATGCTTCCCCAAAACTCCCGTGTCATGGTAAGGATGGACCCAGCAAACGCATGGGGCTGGACGGAGCATCTGCTAGCGGACGCTGTCAACCGCCTGCGTTGGCTCCAGTGGGCGAAGACACCTGATGGTGCGAAGAACAGGAACCATCCTAGACCAATAGAGCCACCACGACTAGTAGCAAAAGAGACACCATCGAACCCGGTGTATGGAGTTGGCGAGTATGCACAGAGACTGAGCCTGCCGCGGAGGGGGAAACCAAGAGAATCCACACCCCACACTACTAAGTGATAACAACGAGTGAGTACAAAGTGTAAAACTAACGTAAAAAGAGACAATGAAAGACTAGGATTTTCTACCTTCAGCCAGGCGGCACCCTTCTATATTCAATGCCATCCATAAATAATGAGGGACCCTTCCTGCTAAATGATGCAATATTGTCGTAGTCGCGATTATCCCACGTATACTTGAACTCTATGGTATTACGATCAATGATCTGATATCTTCCCTTGATCGTTTTCGGATCGAGCCCGCCTGACTCCATTGTTAGCTCCACAGTTCCGTCTTCGCTGAAGACATAAGTACAGCTTGTAATTGCAATTCTCCCCTTATAGGTTCCGCTGAGCTTCGTATCGTCTGAACATGCAACCAGCACAACAAGGAAAGCAGAAAAAACTATTACGGCAACAAGGATTTTTGATAGCCTAGCTAGGATTGTTCCATACGCTGGTCTTATGAAGAATGCGCATTCAGGTTTTCTTTTCTGTTTCATTGGAAACCCTTCTTTCAATGAAGAAGCAGCTAATCTGGCTGGTTTTGAATACTGGCTAAGTTTACCCAATTGTCGAGTTAAGGGTCAATAGAAGGAAAGACTCGAATAGTATTCAATGTGTTATTCAATCTAGTGTATTACAGAGAAATCTGAAAGGATGGTGAAGGAACGTGTCTGATTACTGTGTTGGATTGTCTTTGGACTTTTCGCAGATTGAGCATTCTCTTGAAACTGACTTTGAGAGACTAATCATGCTATTCGAAAGCATTGTTTTTAAACTCAATACTTCAGCAAGCGGAGGATATTCACAGATAGTTATTGCAGCAGGTAGTGGATTCTCTCAGATTGTCGATACAACAAACACCGGGTTCTCACAAGTGGTCGATGCCACAAGTAACGGGTTCCAACAGGTAAGCTCGGAGACTTCTGGATTTCTCAATATGATTAAGAAGGGCTTAAAAGAGTGCTTCTCTCTGGCAAAGATTGCGGCCAAGGAACTTGGTGGTTGGCAGGCAGATCTTGCTGTCTCTCTCTTTGACATGTCAGTATCAGCTGCTATTGATTACCTCGCAGATTATTGGGAGAAAACCAAGAATCTAGAGGATGCAACAAGGAACCTGAAACCACTTCTTGGAGAAGCCGGATCATGGTTCTCGATTCTCTCTGACGAAGTGCTTACTGTGGTTGATGGTTTTGGAGACTACGTGAAGAGCGCCGATGATGTCGTAAAAAGACACGCTGATATCGTAAGGGGATTGCAAGCGAAGGACTTTGAGCTCAACATGGACGCTTCTGCCGTTAAAGACTACGTAAAAACAATCGAAAGACTTGCGGGTAAAACTAGGTTAGGCGCCAAAGAACAAGCTGAGCTAGAAGTTGCGGTCGAAGGAGTAAACGCAATATGTGGGACAAATATTAGCGTCCTAGACAGTTATAACGGGAAGCTTGACACCAGCGTTGATTCGATAAAACGCAGCACAAAGGCGTGGGAAGACAACGCAAGGGCACAGCAGTCTCTTGATACAGCAAACGAATTAATCCGTGAACACGCTCTTGCCGTGGAAAAACTTAAGGAAGCAGAGTTGAAGCTAGACGGTGCCTGGGAGATCTATCAGGTCACTGGGGATCCAGATGCCTGGATTGCGGCTGCAAAAGATGTTGAAAAGCTCCAGCAGAATCTCAGCGGTCTTGAGAAACAAATATATGATACTAGCAACACGTTTTCCGCACATTCCCAGACAATGACCTCATCTCGAGAAGGGTTGACGGATTACATCAGCGCAAGCAATATCTGGACCGAAGCCCTTGAGGGAGGCAAATGGGCTGCAAGGGACTATGCTGAAACCTTTGAAAAATGGGGCATTACTACCGGTGCAATAAGTACAAAGGGCAGTGAAGACATAGCTGCTCTTGTTGCAAGTATCGATAATAGTAGCGGTAATCTGTATGAGCTTTGCGAAGAGCTTGGGCTATTCATGCCAAAGACATTCTTTGAGATATTTGAAGAAAGTGGGGCAAATGCGGCCCTCGGATTTGTCGAAGGGCTAGACCCTGAAGCAGCAAATGAACTGGCACTGCAACTAGGTTATAACACTCTTGATGAGCTAAAAAGGGCACTTGCTGAACAATCTCCATCAAAGAGGATGATGGAGATAGGGATCTATGCCGCTGAGGGCTTCGCAAAGGGGATCTCTGATGATGTGACGTCAGCGCTTGCAGCAGAAGCGCTTGCATCCGGTGCGCTTGCAGCCATGGGATCTGAGGCCGCACCTGACAAGACCAACCTGATAGGCAAGGACGCCTCCTCTGGTTTCGCACAAGGCATTGGTGACGGACTCAAGGCTGTGGACACAGAGGGAAAGGTGATATCTGCGGCAGCGAAGGCAGGACTGAGGTCCGAGAACGGAAACGCGACATCATGGGGCAATGACTTAGTAGGGGGGCTTGCAAGCGGGATACGAAACGCCGTTGGCCTCGTTACCAATGCTGCCTCCTTCATCGCGGGAAGCATCAAGTCGTTCCTGCACTTCTCGCGCCCTGATGAAGGGCCACTGAAGGACTACGAGAGATGGATGCCCGACATGGTCTTTGGCCTTGCCCTATCGATGCGCAAGGCGGCGCCTGTCCTGTTCGCGGAAGCGAGGGCGCTCGCACAAGGCATCTCAGAGAACATCAACGAATGGGAGCTCTCCTCTGCAAGCCTTACAAAAGGCACAGCGGCAGGCCTGACGGCTTACAGGCCTGATGCCGTAGCGTTACAAGGCAGGGAAGCGACCAACAACTACTACACCATAGGGGATGTGAGCTACACGCCGGACTCGCGGGTGGCCCAGCTCATGTCTGAGCTGACCGACATCCTCATCATCAACCGCAACATGGAGGTGACCTCTTATGCCTAGCAAGTACACATCATCGGTCTACGTGGCAAGCCGTGGTCTTTGCGGCTGGGCCGAGTGGTCGCAGTCAAACACGGACACCACATCCAAGGTGGCTGCCCGAGGCGTGGCCTGCATGACCAACGCTTGGCAATACGGAGCAGCGGTAGAGATCGCCATAGACCAGCCTCCAGCGGGTACCAAGGCGCAGAAGAAGGCCACGGGCTACCTGTCATCCAACCCAGGCAGTGCCTGGTGGGATGTATGCGACACGGGAAGCATAGACTTCACCTTCACCCGGACAGCGACAGCCTACAACGTTGAGGTATGGGTGAGGGCATACGGTGAGACGGTCAGCGGCTATGGCGCGGCGTTCGCCAGTGCAGGCTCCACGGTAAGCACGGGCTGGGTGCTCATGGCAACGCTTCCCATCCCGGCACTCGCGAAGCCAGCCGCTCCTACCGACTGCACTGCAACAAGGTCAACGGACACCTCCTGTGCGGTGAAGTGGGCAAACAAGGCCACGGCCTCCAACCCCTACACCAACGTGCTCCTGGAACGCTCGGTGGATGGCGGCAGCTGGACCGCATACCAGACACTTGCAGCCAATGTTACGACCTACACCGATACGACGGCAGCCAACAAACGCTACCAGTACCGTGTGCGGGCGATATGGCAGGGGATCTATTCTGCCTGTGCCACCTCGACTGTCACCTACACCACGCCTTCAGCCCACTCGGCCTGCACCAACACGCGGGTGTCGGATACACAAAACACCGTCGCCTGGACGCTAGGGGCCGCCTCATCCGACAGCAAGACCACCTACATCGAGCGGTCTGTCGACGGAGGTACCTACGCACAGATAACCACCGTCAAAGGGACGGTCACCTCATACGCCGATAAGGCAACCAGTGCGAACCACTCCTACAGCTACCGCGTACGGTCAGGCTGGGGTACCCTCTACTCAGGCTATGCGACATCAGGTGTCACCTACAACACGCCCTCTGCACCAGGAAAGCCAACAGTCGCCAGGATGGATGCCACAAAGGTAAGGGCGAGCTTTGCAAACACAGCATTGACGGCAACAGCCACGGAGCTGCAACGCTCCTCCAACGGGACTTCTTGGACAGCCGCCCAGACACAGAGTGGCTCTGCTGTGGTTAGTATCGACGACACCCCGGGGGGAGGTACCTGGTATTACCGGGTGCGCAACACCAGAGGCACGCTTGCCTCTGCCTACTCAGCCACATCCGCTGCCGTGGTGACACTGCAGCCACCTGCCGCCCCCACCCTGGTGTCCCCAGCAAGCTCGGCTGTAATAAGCACCGCTGAGGCGAGCATAGCGTTCCAGTGGACGCATAACCCGCTGGACGGCTCGGCCCAGACCTCAGCTGAGCTGCAATACTCCACCAATGGGGGGACGTCGTATACAACGGTGTCCGTGTCAGGTTCTACCAACAAGCACACGCTCACGAACAGCTTTACTGTCAACGCCACCGTCACCTGGCGCGTGAGGACAAAAGGTGCCGATGCAGCTTTCGGCGCGTACTCAAGTACGCGCACGTTCAAGGTGTACCAGGCTCCCTCAGTGGCCATCACCTCACCGGGAACCACTCCGATAACGGATCTGCCCATCGGTATCACCTGGACATACACCGACCTGTCTGGTACCCAGCAACAGGCGACTGTGGAGCTATTATCAGTTGCAGGCAAGGCGCTCTTCTCAAGGACCTTGCAAGGGACGGCCACCACCTTCCAGCTTGCCTCCGGTGACTTCTTGCCAGATAACCACACTGCCTATACCCTCCGCGTCACGGTTCGCTCAACAACATCGCTTGTCGCCCAGACGCAGATGGGGATATCGACTGACTACACCGAACCAGCTGAGGCAGAACCCGGATACGCCATAGATGCCCAGCGGGCAGCGGTCGAGCTGTCCGTATTCGAGGGCGATGAGCCAGAGGTACCGCCTACGGTATCCATGGGCATCATGCGGCGCAGAAGCGATGGATCCTTACTCGTCTTGGTGGATAAGGTACCATCCGGAACCGCGGTGACAGACGTCTATCCACCTTTGGATGAGAGACTCACCTACCTCTTCATCGCCTACGCCGCGTCCGGTGTGGCCTCCATCGTGGAGGTCGAGCTTACCATCCCCTCCAAGATGACGGCGTTTTTGAACTTCGGGCAAGGATATGGTGAGGTTGCCAAGGTGGCGCTTGACCTCAACTGGGACAGGCAGCTTGCACACACCAGGGAGCTCTTCACCACGGCAGGAAGGACGCCTGAGGACAGGTATCCGGTAGCCGACTACGGCAGTGGGCTTTCCCTTACCGGCTCCATCAAGGGAACTGCCGTAAGGGACGGCGATGCCTTTGATGGGCTTATCTCTTACAACCTCATCACGGACATGGACGCGGCTTCCGAGTGGACGGGCCCTGTGATAGTGCGCCTACCGCACGAAAGGCCGTTTGCGGCCGACGTGGCCATCTCGCAAAGCTTTACGGGACGTCACCTCTCCGAGGTGAATGTGGACTTCGAGAGGGTGAGGGCCCATGGACTGGCGCTATAGCAGAAAGACGACGTTCCGCTACATGCTGACGGAGCGCACCACCCTGCGCGATGTCGAGGAGCTCTACTGCTTTGAGGACGGCGGTGAGATAGAGGAAAACGACCTGAGCGCGATCAAGGCCGCAGGCTCGCTTCCCTATGTGTATCCGCCCAAGATAGGAAACGACTACCTCAGGGTGTATTCCGTCCATGAGCAAAAAGGCGAGACGCTCGAGGTCTTGCATGGCACCTTCATCGCCTCGACACCCTCCTCTGAGCTGAACCGCGGCGTCACGCGCGGCTCGCTTAAGATGTACTCGCTTTTGCAGATAGTCCAAGACATAGGCATCACGAAGCCCTTGTCCATACCCAAGAACACGGTGGCGATCTCTTTTGCCTCCTCTTTGCTGGCAGGCATAGGCACCGAGCAGACAGGAAGGCTCGCTGTCATGGCCGATGCCTCCTCAGCGAAGCTGAAGAGCACCTGGACCTATGATGCGGGAACCTCCTACTTAGAGATAGTAAACGACCTCGCGTCCTTCGCGGGCTTTGCGCCGGTTGGTATCGACGCCTTCGGTGTGATACGGCTTTTCGCCTATACGGACCCCACGCTACGCGCGCCTTCGGTGGTGCTAAGAGACGATGAGGGGGGATGTAGCTTCGCCCCTGCTGTGACCCATGAGCTCGATTACTTCTCAGTGCCCAATATCGTCGTCGTCATCTTAAGCAACGACGAGGAGGGTACGGTCGCCACTGCCCGAAACGACGATGCGCTCTCCGTCTATTCCACCGTATCCAGGGGACGCGAGATAGTGCATACAGAGACCGTCTCAGACATCGAGGGACAGGCAGCCCTTGACGCGTATGCCGCACGGCGCCTGGCAGAGCTCTCCTCATCAGTGGAATCCGTCGAGGTCACGCACCGCTGGATGCCGTATGCCACAGGCGAAGGTGCGCTTTTGTCTTATTCCGAGGCCGGATTCGAGATGGGCGGCACCATCGTGGAGAAGAGGTACGTGCTTACCCCCTCCATGCCCACGACCATGCGCTTAAGGCGCTTCATCAGGAGGTGATACCTATGGATGACAAGACACGCTCTCTGCTGCACAAGGCTGCCAATGACATCTCAGCCGTCAACAATGCAGACAACGACAAGGCTGAAAGGGCCGGGCTTAAAAGGAGGTCAGGCACCGTGACCGCCATCAACGCCGATGGTTCGCTTAAGGTCAGGCCCGATGGCTTTATCGACTCCATACCTTGCGGCCGTGCCTGCAACCCTTCTGTGGGGGACCGTGTGGTGATACTGGTCGACAAGACCCAGTGGACGGCTGTGGCGGTAGTCGGCGGGGAGACCTCGATCAAGGCCTTAGGGCCAGCAGAGACCATTAACTGTTCGATGGCAACACTGCAGGCAACGCTTAACGCCTTGCCTAAGTACCTCGACCACAACGTGACCATCAATGTCACATCGGGCACCATCACAAGCAACATAGTGGTGCAGTACTTCCAGGGGCCAGGGTACCTTTTGATCTACTGCGTGGACGCCTCTGGAGCAACCATCAACACCGCAGGCGTCCAAACACATAAGTGCGGACGTGTAACCATCCAATACTGCACCAACCCGATGATCTACCTCTATGGGCTTACTGCTACATCGGCGGATAACAGCTGCTTCTATGCTTATCGCAATACCTGCAGCTACATCTTCTTCGCCTACTGCAACGCTGTATCAGGGACACCGACGAACTCAGCGAGCATTGGGATCAATGCATCTTACGGCTCGCAATATGTGCGTGCGTCGGCTTGCACGATCAGTAATATGTACTATGCCGTTGCCTCCACCTACGGCTCCACTGTGGGGCTGGCAGCAACTGCTGGCCTTGGCAATAACATCCTCTATCGTGCTATAGCAGGCGGCAACATCAGGATAGAGAGCAAGGGTACTATCTCAGGGGCGACACCAAAGAGCCTCGCCACAGGCGCAACCTACTCTGAGGTCACGGCAGACTTCTCAACTATAGAGACCATTGGCCCCTATGGGGAGAATATCCCCAATGGCACAGACTTGAACACCATCACAGAGCCTGGCGTCTACTACACATCAAGCGGCAATAATGCCGCCACACTCGTCAATGCGCCCGATACCGGGGCAGGGTGCTACATGGTTGTCGATTGGACGCAGAGAACCGGTACGGGTAACCGTATACGTCAGAAGTGGCAGAGGTCCACCGCAGGCTACCTCAAGCACTGGGAGAGGTATTCCGGTGACTCCGGCGCCACCTGGTCTGCCTGGTGGGTGCGCGAGGCATTCCAAGCCTCGACCAACATCAACCCCACATCGGGCTGGGTTTGGGTGCAGTATGCCTCCGGTATCGCAGAGTGTTGGCGCGAGGCGACAGGATCAGCTGTGATCAACACAGTGTGGGAGAACGGTTGGAGGCGGACAGCATCGGTCATCGCCTCGACGGCGTTCCCCTTCACCTTTGCACAGATACCCACTTCGCTTCGCTGGGTAGAGGGAAACAGCAATACAAGGGCGCTCTTCTTAATGACCACGACAGCAACGACCACAAGCGGGACAGGTACCTTCTACCTGGCTGAGAACCGCTCGGTAGCAGATACGGCATCTGTAGGGTATCGCTTGCATGAGCACTATATAGGGAGGCTGGCATGAGGACTATCGATCTAGACAACAATGATATCAAGGCGCCTGACCTGAGGTCAGGGCAGCTTGTAGAGGCCACTGTCCCAAGGAAAGGGGCTATGGGATCCATAGACCATGTCACGAAGTTCGGGCTGGAGCCCGAGGACTACGAGACCGTGAAGATGTATATCCCCGATGACCCAAAGATGATGAAGGATACGGAGGTCGCCTTGTTGAAGGCAGAGCTTGCGCTCACCGACCTCAAGGCGCTCAGGCGGCTTGAGGAACTCTACCTTGCCGAGGATGCAGAGTACAGGCCGATCTTCGAACAACGCGAAGGCCTGCGCGACGAGATGAGCAGGCTTGAGTGACATGCAACAGGTGTTTGAAAGGGAAAGGAGGATAGATGATAGATCTGACAGTATTCGAGGACATGACCATCGCGGTGTTTCTCGCGCTGGTCATCATGCTGGCTACCTTCTACTTCAAGGCGGTAAGGCCCATAGACAAGAAGCTCAGCGCCATAGAGAAACAGGGCAGGTACAACGTTGTCTTTGTCAAAGCGCTACGTGCCATCTGTAAATCGATCATGAATATGCCCGAGATGAACAACGACAAGGAAGTAGAAGAGGCCTGGAACGAGCTGAGCAACGTCATCATCGAACACGCCAACCTGACAAGGGAGGGGAAATGAACGAGCAGAAAGACAACCACAAGCTAATACTGCCGGATAGGGCATACGAAGCGTTGAAGTTCCTAGCTTTGTGGGTGTTCCCCGAGGCCGTGCTTTTGTACTCGCTAGGTGCGGCAACCTTTGGTTGGCCGCAGCCCGAGTTTGTGACCGCCTGCTTTGGTGCGGTGTTCGCGGTGTCAGGTGGTCTGGCTGGGGTATCCACGCACAACTACCACACGACTCATCAAGGATCGACAGGAAAGGAAGGTACGGACTGATGACTAAGCTGTTCATCATCCCCGGACATGGCGCAGGTGACCCGGGGGCTGTGGGAAACGGCTATCTGGAGGCCGAGCGGGTGCGTGCGCTTGCCACCCGCATGAAGGCGCTAGGCGGAGCCGATGTCACCTTGGCGGACTTCAACACCAACTACTACACCGCAGGACAAGGGGCGTTCAATGCCATCCCCAAAGGCTACGAGGTGATAGAGCTCCATCTGGACAGCGCTGCGGCGACGGCCAGAGGAGGCCATGTCATCATCTATGCCAACTATGCCTCCGATGCCTATGACGACGCACTGGCTGCATGGCTTGGGAGCTACTTCCCGGGACGCTCCATAAAGATATCCAAGCGAAACGACCTGGCAAACCCTGCCAGGGCCTCTGCCGCAGGGCTGTCATACCGCCTTGTGGAGGTCTGCTTCATCTCCAACGCCTTGGATATCACCAAGTTCAACACCAACACCGACGAGGTTGCCAAGGGGCTGCTTGGGGCCTTTGGTATTGCGGGAAAACCCCTGCAGCCACCGGCCACACAGATACCTGGCACCGCAGTCAATGACGTAAACCTGCTGTATCAGGCGCATTGCCAGGATGTGGGCGACCTCGCACAGGTACGCGACGGCCAGACGGGTGGCACCACAGGACGCAGCCTGGCACTTGAGGAGCTCACCTTAGACACCTCAAAGCTCAAGGTAGCAGGGGAGCTTGTCATAGACGGTATGGCACATATAGCGGGTGTCGGCTGGGTGGCATCCAAGATGAGGGATGGTGCCTTGAGGCTCGGGTCGCGCGGTAAGTCAGCTGCCATCGAATGTATGGGCTTCAAGGTTGTCAAGAACACCACCGGCAAGAGGCTGTTCTTCCGTGTCCACCAGGCTACCTATGGATGGGGGTCTTGGATAGAGGTGGTCGATGACGGCTTCACCTACTGCCTTGGCTCCACCGGGCAAGACCGCAGACTTGAGGCCGTACAGATCAAGCTGGTGTAGGGAGACGTGTCGCACGCACCGCATACGTTTGTTTTAGGAAGGAAACGCTCCCACCCAGGCGTTGTAGACGCACCCCCATGCGCCTGCTCATAGTTTCTCGTCTAATGAGGTGGTTTGACGCAAGATAGCTGCTGCTCTATTCATCTCTCCGTCATTGC
>WRHL01000017.1 GCA_009783245.1 Coriobacteriia bacterium | reverse complement strand
GATGTATGCGCTTGACGCCCACGTCAACCTCTTCGAGATGCTGGAGCTGGACCTGTCCGCCTATGTACGCGAGGGCCTGTTCGTCAACGGCGACGTCGAGCGGTTGCAGCAGGCGCTGGGCAACCTGCTTGCCAACGCGGCGCGCTACACCCCCGAGGGGGGCTCGGTGACGGTGGCCAGCTACGAGCAGGAGGGTTTCGCGGTCGTACAGGTCACCGACACCGGTATCGGCATCTCCGAGCAGAACATGGAAAACCTCTACAAGCGCTTCTGGCGCGCCGACGGGGCGCGTGCCCGGGCCACCGGAGGCATCGGCATCGGCCTGTCGATCACCCGTGAGATCGTCGAGCGCCACGAGGGGCGCATCGAGGTCGAGAGCATGGAAAACGTGGGCACAACATTTCGGATTTTCATCCCCCTGGCCAGCTCAATTCGGATACGATAGATACCTGAGGCTTCGTCGTTGGGGGGATGCGATGTTCGAGCCGGACGTACGCGGAAAAGTCCGCGATATCTATGATTTGGGCGACAGCCTCCTGTTGGTCGCGACCGACCGTGTCAGCGCGTTCGACCGCGTGCTTGACGACGTCATCCCCTACAAAGGCGAGGTGCTCACCCGGCTCTCCCTGTTCTGGTTCCAGCTGCTGGCCGACATCACAGACAACCACCTCATCAGCGCTGACTGTGCAGACCTTCCCGCGCGTTTCGCGCCCTATGCAGAGGAGCTGGCCGGCCGCTTCATGCTGGTCAAGAAGGCGCAGATGTTTCCCGTCGAGTGCATCGTACGCGGCTATCTGACCGGCAGCGGCCTTAAGGAGTACCAGCGCCAGGGCAGCGTCTGCGGCATAGCCTTGCCCGCGGGCCTGGTGGATGGGAGCCGTCTTTCTCGGCCCCTGTACACCCCTTCGACCAAGGCCGACATAGGCGATCACGATGAGAATGTGGACTATGCCTATACCGAGGCGCTGTTGGGGGCCTCGGATGCTGCGGAGCTGCGTGAGCGGGCGTTAGCCGTGTATACAGCGGCGCATGACTATGCGGCGGGGCGCGGGATCATCATCGCGGATACCAAGTTCGAGTTTGGGCGTGTTGACGGCGCCATTGTGCTGGCAGATGAGGTGCTGACGCCGGATTCCTCGCGGTTCTGGCCGCAGGATGGGTATGAGCCAGGCGCCAGCCAGGCGAGTTTCGATAAGCAGTACGTGCGGGACTGGCTGGTGGCGAACTGGGATATGCAGGGGCAGCCGCCGCGCTTGCCGCACGAGGTGATCGAGGCGACCTCTGCGAAGTACATCCAAGCCTTTGAGCTGATCACAGGCGATAAGTTCAAACCGCTGGGGTATAGTATTCAAGGCGAACTGTACTAAAGGAGAGTAATACATGGCAACAAGGAATCCGATGAACCAACGGTACCAGGGGGAGGGCCCGGGTGGGCAGACGCGGAAGTCCGCGTCGAGCGCCAAACCGACGTCTCAGGCAGCCGGATCGGTCTATATCAAGAAGAAGCCGGTGACCGAGGCCGAGAAACGGGCCGCGAAGAAGGCCCGCGAGAAGGAAGCGGCGGCTAAGGCGAAGCTCAAGGCTGAGAAGGCGAAAGCTGCAAAGGCAAAGGCAGAGAGGGCCGCTGCGGTGGCAGCTGGCGAGATGACCGCAGAAGAAGCTGCCGAGGCAGCTGCGGCAGCCAAGGCAGCCTCCATCGCTGCTGCAGCGGGCGGTGGCAGCCTGTGGGAGAAGTTCAAGAAGGGTTTCTTGAACCTTTTCAAGAGTCAGGTTCCCGGCACTTCACCCAGGGCCCTGGAATACAAGAAGTGGCGGAGGCTCTATTGGAGCCTGCTTGGTCTTGGCGTTGTGTCGGTGGCAATCTCCTTCTTGATGACCAGCAATGAACAGAACACAACCGTTGCCTTCATAATCTCGATGGTCATTGCCTATGGGGCCATCATCGGGGCTATAGTCATCGATGTGAAGAAGGCCAGGCCACTGCTCACAAAGAGCAAAGCGGAGGCATCGGGGAAGAAGACGCCCAAGTCGGAGAAACACGCGCAGGAGGCTGCGGCACAGGCGACGGCTGCTGAAGCTGCCCGGAAAGCCGCGAAGGCGAGCAAGAGGGGGCGTCGGAAGGAGAAGACCGTGGTGTCCGGCGAGCCTGACGATGCGGTTGTCGATGCGCCTGGCGAGGCTGTCGATGCGGTTGTCGAGGCGCCCGTAGATGCGGCCGGTACAACTGTCGAGGCTGACGACGATTAGTGAGTAGTGTGCTAGAATAATCTCTGTAGTTGAGACAAAGGAGCATCATGGGAAGCGTAGAGATCTTTTTTTTGGATGTGCCGATCATTATCCTGATAGTGCTGGGCGCGTTGGTCATCCTGGCGATTATCGCTTTCATCGTCAAGGGCTACCTGGATGAGATGAAGAAGAAACCTAAGGGCAAGGGTAAGAAGAAAAAGAAGTAGGGACTCCTACATACCAGTTACGGGGCTCTCGCGTGCTCAGGCATTGCGGGAGCGCCTGTGTTTTATGCTTGAGTAAGGATGGATAATGGCGGCCGACCAGGCGCGTACCCCGCGCGGCGGAAGAAAGGATGACCACCAAAGGTCACAGGCGAGGGATGAGGCGCGTGGCCGCGAAAAGGCGCGCGTAGCAGGTGGAACGCGCAGGCCGAAGACAACCAGCGAGCTGCAGGCTTCGCTGGAGGCCCGGCGGCAGAGCCGCGGGGCTGCGCCGGGGGTTGGTTCGGGGGCTGAGGTGCGGGCTGCCCTGGCTGCCAAGCGGCTGAAGGAGCGACAGGGCGACGAGCAGCCGGGCGCGAAGCCGGGCGGTAGCGGCACGCGGCGCGGCTCGAAGCCGGGCTCGAAGCCGGGCGCGGGGCAGGACGCGAAGCCGGGCGCGAAGCCGGGCGCGGGGCAGGAGGGGAAACCTCCCAAGAAGAAGGGCCGCGTTGCGCTCATCCTGGGCGTTGTATTCCTTGTGATAGCCTTGGTCATCGCTGGTTTCCTTGTTTATCGTTATATGTCTGCCGGAGCGAAGACCAGATCCACGCAGCAGGCGGCTGAGATGGAAGTGAAGGATCTGGAGCACCTGAAGCCGGACACCAAGCTTGATGCCATCAGGATCAATTGGGATGCGCTGCGGGAGATCAACCCGGATGTGGTGGGTTGGGTCATCATCCCTGACACGCGGGTCAACTATCCGATTGTCCAGGGTGAGGACAACGACTACTATCTCAACCACCTTTTTGACGGGACCTACAATGATTCAGGCGCGATCTTTCTGGATTTTCTGAATGACCCGGCGATCAGGGGGAAGAACAACTTCATCTATGGGCACAACCTGCTTGATGGCTCGATGTTCGCCAGCCTGAAGGCGTGGCGCGAGCAGGAGTACTTCGATGCGCACCGGGTGATCATCCTGGCGACGCCGGAGATGAACTACCGGCTCGAGGTGGTTGCCTGCCTGGTTTGCGACGGGGACGACCGGATCCGGCGTTTCGAGTTTATAGATAATGAGGATTTTGAGGATTATGTTGGGATGTTGTTGGGGTATGCTGTGCTGAGTGAGTTGAACCAGGGGGAGATCCCAGATAAAATCTACTGTTTTGTGACCTGTACGGATACCAACTATGCGAAGCGGACTATCCTGCTGGCCCGGTTGGATGAGCAGAAAGCGCCAGAAGGAGCGGAAACAACATGATGTCCAGCGGAATACCTGACCGCCCCACGCACAGAGAACACCCCACGCACAAAGAACAGCCTACGCACAGAGAACAGCCCACCTGGCCCGAACCCCCCGACCACCCCGAGGAGGCCTGCGCGGTTTTGGGCATCTTCGCACCCGGCGAGGACGCCGCGCGCATGGTCTACTTTGGGCTCCACGCCCTGCAGCACCGCGGGCAGGAATCCGCCGGCATCGCGGTGGCGGACGGCTCCTCGGTCATGGCGACCAAGGACAAGGGCCTGGTCACACAGGTCTTCAACGAGACCATGCTCAACTCGCTGGACGGCCACATCGCCATCGGGCACACCCGCTACACCACCAGCGGCAGCTCGTCGAGCTGGGAGGCGGCACAGCCGCACCTCTCCACCGTGGGCGAGGAGATCATCGCGCTTGCCCACAACGGCAGGCTGACAAACACCAACCACCTGCGGAGCGAGCTCATCAACCGCGGCATCACCTTCAACAGCACGGCAGACAGCGAGGTTGCGGCCAAGCTGATAGGCAACTTCACGCGGGAGACCTCGCACATGCGCGAGGGCATCCGCAAGACCATGGAGCTGGTCGAGGGCGCCTACGCCATGGCGCTCATCACGCCCACGGCCCTCTACGCCTTCCGCGACCCGCACGGCATCCGGCCGCTGAGCATAGGGCGGCTTGGTGACGATAAGGGCTGGGTGGTTGCCTCTGAGACCTGCGGCCTTGATATTGTAGGCGCTGAGTTTGTGCGCGACGTACAGCCGGGAGAGGTCATACGGATAAACGACCAGGGCCTGGTCGCTGAACAGGCCGTGCCTGCGCAGAAGCGGGCCTTCTGCATCTTCGAGTTCGTCTACTTTGCGCGCCCTGACTCGGTGATCGACGGGCTGAATGTCTACGCGAGCCGCGAGGCCATGGGGCGCCAGATCTGTCGCGAGGCCCCTGTGGCGGCCGACGTGGTCATCGGCGTGCCTGACAGCGGCGTGCCCTCCGCCATTGGCTATGCGCATGAAAGCGGCATCCCCTACGCCGAGGGCATTGTGAAGAACCGCTACGTGGGCCGCACTTTCATCCAGCCCACGCAGGCGCTCCGTCAACGGGGAATCAGGCTCAAGCTCAACCCATTGCCCGCCGCGTTGGCGGGAAAACGCCTGGTAGTGGTGGACGACTCAATAGTCCGCGGCAACACCTCCCGCCAGCTGGTGCAGATGCTGCGCGAGGCCGGCGCCGCAGAGGTGCACCTGCGCATCGTCTCGCCGCCGGTTGTCTGGCCCTGCTTCTACGGCATAGACACAGACACGCAGCACCAGCTGATCGCGGCGAATATGAGCGTGGAGCAGATCGCGGACTCCCTGGGCGTCGACTCACTGGCGTATATCTCCTATGAGGGCCTGCTCTCCTGCTGCCAGACCGACCACCCCGGGCTCTGCTCGGCCTGCTTCTCCGGCGAGTATCCCTCGCGCATCCCCAAGACGCTGCAGGACCGCGCGCTCTGTGGCAAGTTGGAGCCCCGCTTCTGGGAAGAGGAGTTCGCCGGCATGACCCCATTGTTCTAAGACAGAAGGGGACGGTTCTATTTTGGCCTTGAAAAGGCCTAAATAGAACCGTCCCCTTCTGTCTCACTGGGACTAACTTCCGTTTGTCACCCCGGGCTTGACCCGGGGCCTAACCCAGCGGTTGTGGAACCAGAGGAGTTGTCGTCTATTGCAGTTGTGGGTACTATGAGAAAAAGAACGTACGGACGATGAGACTTGTGGAGGACATCCGCTATTGCTCTACAGGTTTAAGGGTAGACCCCGGGTCAAGCCCGGGGTGACAGAACGTCTTGAGTGACAGGTAGAAAGGCAAACGTATGGCTGCGATAACGTATAAAGATGCAGGGGTGGACACCGCAGAGGGCGCACGGGCTGTCGACGCCATCAAGGAAGCCGTGCGTACCACCTACACCCCCGAGGTCATCGGTGACCTGGGTGGCTTTGGCGGGCTGTTCTCGGCCGCTGCCTTCAAGCAGATGGAGGACCCCATCCTGGTGTCCGGCACCGACGGTGTGGGAACCAAGCTGGAGCTTGCCAAGCGTCTTGGCGACCACTCGGGTGTCGGCATCGACCTGGTTGCCATGTGTGCCAACGACATCGTGGTCTGCGGCGCCAAGCCGCTGTTCTTCCTTGACTATATGGCGATGGGCAAGTTGGAGGCTGGCTTTGCTGCTGAGGTGGTTGCCAGTATCGCTGAAGGGTGCAGGCAGGCAGGTTGCGCACTTATCGGCGGGGAGATGGCTGAGCATCCCGGCACCATGAAGGAGGGGGACTTTGACGTCTCCGGCTTCTGCGTTGGCGTGGTGGACCGTCCCAAGATGATCGGGCCGCAGCTGGTGCGGGAGGGCGACGTGATACTGGGCCTGGCTTCCAGCGGCCTGCATTCCAATGGCTTCTCGCTGGTGCGCCGCGCCCTGACGGATCCGCTGAGCGACCACGACCTGAACTGCGTCTTCATGCCTAACGGCGAGAAGCTGGCCCCGGCGCTGTTGACCCCCACGCGCATCTATGTGAAACCTTTACTGGCAGCGCTCGATGCGGGGCTTGGGATACATGCCGCTGCGCACATCACCGGCGGCGGCATAACGGAGAACCTCAATCGCGCCCTGCCCACCGGCCTCGATGCGCAGATCAAGCTGGCTACCTGGAAGGTGCCCGACGTCATCCAGCAGGTCACAGAGACTGCGGGCATCGACATCTATGAGGCGCTGAAGACCTTCAATATGGGTATCGGCATGGCGCTGGTCTGCTCGCCGGAAGACCTGGGCGCTATCACTGAGCATTTCCTGGCTTATGGTAAGGTGTATCGGATAGGCGAAGTTGTTGCCGCTGAGGCTCCTGACGCTGCTGCGCAGGTGCTCTACGTGAGGAAGTAGCATTGTTGAGACTAGGCGTGCTCATATCGGGCTCTGGCACCAACCTGCAGGCCATCATCGACGCCATAGCGGCGGGCGAGCTTGACGCGCAGGTGGTGCTGGTGGTCTCCAGCCGCTCTGATGCCTACGGTCTCAGGCGTGCGTATGAGGCGGGCATCCCCACCATGGGGCTGAGCAGCGAGGTCTACCAGGATCCAGCGGCGGCTGACGCGCTCATCGCGCAGGAGATGCAGGTCGCAGGGGCGGACTACCTGGTCATGGCCGGCTACATGCGCAAGCTGGGCGCCGGGCTGCTTGCGGCCTTTGAGGACCGCGTCATCAACATCCATCCCGCGCTGCTTCCCGCCTTCCCTGGCGCACACGGCATCGCGGATGCCTATGAGGCGGGCGTCAAGGTCACCGGCGTCACCGTGCACTTCGCCAACGAGGACTATGACGCGGGGCCGATCATCGCCCAGCAGGCCCTGGAGGTCTGTGAGGGCGAGAGCCTGGAAAGCCTGGAAGCGCGCATCCACGCCATCGAGCACGTCCTCTACCCGCAGACCTTGCAGCTCATCGCGCAAGGCCGTGTCAGCATCACCGCAGACCGCAAGGTGAGCATCACATGAGCGATGACCCCAAGTTGACAGACGAGCAGGAGGACAGCAACCGCGACCCAGCGGACGGCGACCCGGCGGACACCAGCGACCCAGCGGACACCGGCGACCCAGCAGACGCCAGCAAGCCGTCTCGCGGCAAGATAAGCGCTGCCGACAAGCTGAAATTCACCGGGCTTATCGTCTTCTTCCTGCTCATGATAGCCGGCAGCGTCGCGGGCCTTCTCTACATCAACGCCATAGGCACCGAGACGCTATTGGTGGACCTTGAGCAGGCCATCTGGGACGCCGGCCCCTTTGGCGTCCTCATCTGCCTGCTGCTGCAGTTCATCCAGATCGTGGTGGCCTTCATCCCCGGCGAGGTGGTGCAGCTGGCCATCGGATGGATGTACGGCACCCTCTGGGGCGGCGTTATCACCGTTGCCGGCGCGCTTATCTCGTCCATCTTCGTCTTCTACCTTGCACGGAAGCTGGGTGCGCCCTTTGTCCAGGGCATGATCGGCAGCAAGGACAGCAAGCGCATGCGCTTCCTGCGTAACAGCAAGAACATCGACTCCCTCTGTTTCATCCTCTACCTCATCCCCGGGCTCCCCAAGGACCTGTTCGGCTACATCTTCCCGCTGACGGACATCAAGCCGAGCTCCTTCTTTGTGCTCTCCACCATCGCGCGCTGCCCGGCGATCTTCGCCTCGACCTTTGTGGCGGACAGCTTCAAGTCAGGCGACTACCTGCAGATGGCCATCGTCGCGGTCATCTTCGGCGGCCTCGGCGCCCTGGGGATAATCTACAACCAGAAGATCATGGTGCTGGTCGACAAACTGGTGACCCGCATCTCGCCGCGCAAACACCGCAAGAAGGGTGAGGGTTGACGCTCCCTCCCGTCTTATCGCTTATGAAAGGATGACGATAAGGACATGGCTCTCTCGATTGGCATTGTCGGCCTTCCCAACGTGGGTAAGTCCACCCTGTTCACCGCGCTGACCCGTAAGGGGGGTGTGGCGACCAAGCACCCCTTTGCCACCACCGAGCGCAATATCGGCGTGGTCCCGGTGCCGGACGAGCGTCTGGCCGCCCTCGCTGAGATCGTGCATCCGGGGCGCATCATGCCGGCGACCGTGGAGTTCGTCGACGTGGCGGGGCTGGTGAAGGGCTCCAGCGAGGGTGAGGGCCTGGGCAACCAGTTCCTCTCCAACATCCGCGAGACGGACGCCATCATCGAGGTGGTCCGCTACTTCAGCGACCCCGACGTGCTGCATGTGACCGGCGAGCCTGACCCACCCAGCGACATCGAGATCATCAAGACCGAGCTGATCCTGGCTGATCTGGGCACCATAGAACGCGCGATCCCCCGGCTGGAGAAGGATGCCAAGC
Organism: Coriobacteriia bacterium; assembly: GCA_009783245.1. Taxonomy (GTDB): domain Bacteria; phylum Actinomycetota; class Coriobacteriia; order Coriobacteriales; family UBA8131; genus WRHL01. The sequence continues at coordinate 21,829 of WRHL01000017.1, read as the reverse complement.
GCGACAAGGCACACGCTGCCAAGTTGGAGGTGGTCAAGCGGCTGCAGGCGTGGATGGACGACGGCAACACGGCGCGCAGCTTTACCGTGACACCGGAGGAACGCGGGTTGCTGTACGACCTGCACCTGCTCACCATGAAGCCGGTGCTTTATGTGGCGAATGTGGACGAGGACCAGACGGGCGCTGTCTTGGAGCCGCTGGATGGGGCAGTACCCCTGCCCATCTGCGCCAGGCTCGAGGCTGAGATAGTCGAGATAGACCCACAGGAGGCAGCGGAGTACCTGGCGATGCTCGGTATCGAGCAGTTGGGCCTGGAGCGTCTCATCCAGGCAGCGTACGCCCTTCTCGGGCTGCATTCCTTCTTCACTGCCGGCGAGATGGAGGTCCGGGCCTGGACCATCCCCGTAGGCGCCAAGGCCCCGCAGGCAGCGGGCGCCATCCACTCCGACTTCGAGCGGGGTTTCATCAAGGCGGAAACCGTAGGCTATAATGACTATATCGAGTACCGTGGCGAGGCGGGAAGCCGTGCCGCTGGAAAGCTCAGGCAGGAAGGCAAGGAGTACGTTGTGCAGGACGGTGACGTCATGCACTTCAAGTTCAATGTCTGAGCAATGCGTGTGCAGGGAGGGTGTGGTTGGCGAAACCGGATGCTCAGGGCAAGCAGACGATGCCGAACGGTCCAGATGAGCTGTTCCCTACGGCTGTCCAGACCGAGCCAAGGGTGAGTAAGAAGAAGAGTGGCAAATCCGAGCTGACAGTGGCGGTTGATCGCCAATCTACACTGACGGTGATGCTGGATTACCCTGCTGAGCTCTTCCCGGTCGAGGCTGTGCCTGAGGCTGAGCCTGAGGCTGTGCCTGAGGCTGAGCCTGAGGCTGAGCCTGAGGTTGTGCCTGAGGCTGTGCCCGCCCAGGAGGCCGCACCCGCCACAGAACCAGAACCCGCCACAGAACCCGCACCCGAGTCCGCACCCGAATCGCCTGCTGCAAAGCTTGTTGCCCGGTTCAAGCGAGGCAAGTACCTGCACAGGCATCCCGATAGACCCGCCAAACGGATCCTGAAGCCAGCCTATCTGGCCGCTGCGGTCTTTCCCACCGTTATAGTCTTACTCCTGGTGCTGCTTTCGCTGCTGAGTCCCAACGGGGGGATGAAAGAGAAGGAGGCTTCAACCGGTGGTATGCGCCTCGCGAGCGATATGGCGAATGTGCAAGTGAAGAAGGTCATTGCTGCGGATCCTTCACTCCAGGGCCCAGACAGTCAACTCCCTCCAGCAGAGCCTCTAGGATGGCGTTTCGAGGAAGGGGAGCGCTACTTCCTACAGGCAGACGGCACAAGGTTCTCTGGGACCCTGACCCTCAACGGCGCCGAGGTCAGCTTTGATGAGCTGGGACGCTGGCAGTCAACCCGCCTGCCGGTTCCCTATATCTCGCAGCTTCCGGATATGCCCTCCGGCTGCGAGGTGGTCTCGGTGACCATGATGCTCAACTACGCGGGCGTCGCGGTGACCAAAGAGGAGGTCGCCGCACGCATGCCCTATGACGACGACCCTAACCTGGGCTTCAACGGCAGCCTCTACGATTGGGGCGACTATTGGTATGGCGGCGTTATCTGGCCGCCGGCATTGCTCGATCTTGTCGTCAGTTTCAAAGGTTCCGCAGAAGACCTCACCGGCCAGTCATGGGAGCGCATCCAGGCGAAGATCGATGCAGGGCGGCCAGTCTGCATCTGGTTCCGCGCTGATGGACTGGACCACTGCGTGCTTTTGACGGGCTATGGCAAAGACTGGATCTGGCTGAATGACCCGCTGAACGAGGAGAACACCAGCATGCCCCTTGACCTCTTCCTGCTGTTCTGGGAACAGAATGAGTATCGCGCCCTTTCTTATTGAAAATCCTCGTCAAGTTACTGCAAAGAACAGGTAGAATAGTACCCTGCGCGTCTGCTTTGAAATGACAGCAGGTTCCAGTAAAAGGGGTACGGACATAGACATTCTCATCCTTGTTCTTGTTATCATCGCTGCCCTCGGATTTGAATTCATCAACGGATTCCACGATACCGCAAACTCAATCGCAACCACGGTCTACACCAAGGCCCTGCCCGTTGCGGGCGCCATCGCCTTAGCTGCTGGCATGAACTTCTTGGGCGCCTTTGTCAGCGAGGGTGTGGCAAAGACCATCTCCAGCGGCCTTGTCAGCGTCGAGCTTGCCGACTACGTCATCCTCGCGGCCCTGCTGGGCGCCATCACCTGGAACCTCTTCACCTGGTGGAAGGGGATTCCCTGCTCCTCATCCCACGCACTTATCGGCGGCCTTCTGGGCGCCACCATCGCCTACACGGTCAGCCTCAATGGCGTTTTGTGGGTAGGGGTACTGCAGAAGGTTGTCATCCCCATGTTCACCTCGCCTCTTATCGGCTTCTTCATAGCGTTCTGCCTCATGAAGCTCATCTACAGACTGTTCAGCAATGCCAACCACAGCAGGACCGGCCGCGTATTCCTCCGGCTGCAGATCGTCTCGGCTGCGGCGGTTGCCTTCTCGCATGGCACCAACGACGCACAGAAGACCATGGGCATCATCACGCTCGCCCTGTTCACCGGCGGCTTCCTTGCTACAGCCGAGCACGTCCCCATCTGGGTCAAGTTCCTCTGCGCCGCGACCATGGCGGCGGGGACCTCGGTAGGCGGCTGGCGCATCATGCGCACCATGGGCCATGGCGTCACCAAGCTCGACTCGGTGCGGGGGTTTGCGGCGGAGACCACCTCGGCCATTGTCATCCAGGTCATGACGGCGCTCCACGCCCCCATCAGCACCACGCACGCCATCACCTCCGCGGTCATGGGTGTGGGCAGCGCACGGCGCCTCTCCGCGGTCAAATGGACAAAAGCCAAGGAGATAGTACTCACCTGGGTCATCACCCCGCCAGTCGCGATTGCGCTGGGCGGGGCCTTTGTGTTCATCATCCAGTTCATCATGCGGTTGTTCGCATAAGGAGGAACCACTATGGCTAAGCGGGAGAAATTCGACTATTTCAGCGCACTGGAGCGTCACGCGGGGTTTTCAAGTCAGGAGGCGCGCCTGCTTGTCGAGGTGCTCGAGAACTTCGACCCTGAGAACCTGCTCGAGAAGGTCGACGCCATGCACGAGATCGAGAACGCCGCCGACCAGCAGAACCACGAGCTCTTCACCCACATCGCCACCGAGTTCCTCACTCCCATCGAGCGCGAGGACATCGCCGAGCTGGCGCTGCGCATCGACGACATCGCCGACTACATCGATGACGTCACCCAGCAGCTCTATATGTACAACATCCAGGAGCTCTACCCGCCGGCGCTAGAGATCGCCATCCTGATCGAGCGCGCGACCCTGGCGCTTGTCGAGGCGCTCAAGGAGTTCCGCAACTTCCGCAAATCGCGCGCCTTCACCAGCCACGTCATCGAGGTCAACAGCATCGAGGAAGAAGCCGACAAGATCTACTTCCGCACCATACGCGACCTGTACTCCAACCACACCGAGCAGCCGGTCTTCATCATGGCCTGGAGCAGCATCTTCCTCCGCATGGAGCGCTGCATCGACTCCTGTGAGAACGTGGTCGACATGCTCGGCACCATCATCCTCAAGAACAGCTAGCACATAACGAGGAAAACGGGTCTCACAACAAGAAGCCCTGTCAATCGACAGGGCTTCTTGCGTCAGCACTGGTTCAACAGCTTGGAAAACCGAGGAATGCCTCCCACTACGTAGCACTCATAGTGTCCTCGATCTGCTTTCTTCTTGTGCCAGGTGGCCAAGGGAGCGGTCTCCCGCATTTGAGGCACGCTGGTTCGCCATTCTCGTACTGCAGCGAGCATATGGCACAAAACCCGCTTGCAATCTTCATGGGTTTACCCTCCCTGCCTGGGCACTTGCCACAGACCTCGCAATTATGCATGCACATAAACAAGGTTTCCTCGATCTTATGGCTACTCTTTGTCTTTGCCTTTATCCATCGACAGCTTGATCCAACCGCCGATCATACCTATCAAGCCTAGGAATATCAGCGTGACCATGACCATGACAAAGGGCAAAGGGTCACCTCTGAACAGTATGTTATAGAAGGTTCCCACCATGGCTTCCCCAGCATCGAAGATAAGGATCTGGAACCCACCTCCAGCAATCTGCACAAGCGCCTTCATGATGCCAAAAGGAGTAAGGGCTGCGCCAAGGATGATCGACCAGAGGAAGAAGGTCGGCATACGGACACCTGAGAGCATTACTACCAGTTGTGCCGCAGCAGAGATCAAGGCAGTCACCACAAATGACCAGAGGAACACCAAATAGTTGATCCCTATCGGCGTGCCTTGTGGGCTTCCACCTTCTGGAGGTAGGAGCGGCCCGTTTGGAGGTCCAAGCTTATCTACTAAGACACCTCCTGGATTATAGGGGGCAAGGTGTCCCGTATAGAACAGTTCAGTAAAGTGGGCGAGTGCACCAATCGCCATACCAACTGCCAGGGCAATAAGTATGACTTTTAAGTAGATTTCCTTTAAGGGTGTCACAACACCTTTTATCGCGCTCTTCTTGGTTTTCCCGGTAACATAAGTCATCTGGGCGATGATTGCGGCAAGGGCACCAAAATTCAACATGGCACCCATCCCTGCCCAGGCCTCAAGCTTTGGTTGGATACCTGTCAAGAAAAGGACTACCCCAATCAAGCCCATTGCAGCCAGTACAAAGACTACAGATCCTCCCTGGGCGTAGATCGGCGTAAAGGCAAAAGCAATAGCCAGGGCTGCGCCGACAACACCAAACAGCCCGCCTACAAGTGCCGCCTTTCCAAGAGCAGCAAGATTATCTTTCATAAGTTACCTCGTATCATAATCATCGTCGCCTTCATGCGACTTTCAGTTCTGCACGCATTCCGTTTCAGGCAAGGGACGCAGCAGCCTAATGACAGCAATTGCGGCTCCCTATCCGGACACAAAACAAACACAGGGTGCATCCGCGAGACGTGAACTATCTTTCACCAGGCTTTTTTGCCCTCATAGCAATGCTTGGGATCGATTCATCAGGAGGTCGCTCCAGTGCCTGCATCTGTGTCTCTTTGAACCTTTTCTTGACCTTGATCTCAGCACCACAACTACTGCATATCACAGCGTCTTTCTCATTTTCTGCCTCGCATTTAGGGCAGACAGGCCCAGTAGTATCTATAGTCATTTTCTGTATCCTTCCTCAGCATGGCAAAATTCTGTTATGACAAAAGACCTCACTTCCTTTCTGAGGCCGTCTTGTCTGCAGCCATAAAGAAGCTCACGGATTACGAGGAGGGGCTTTCGGCGCTCCCGGAGGCGCACTCGGCGGCACGCGCGGAGGCATGCCCGGAGGCGCGCTTGGCGGCATACCCGGAGGCGCGCTTGGCGGCCTTGAGCCTGGCGTAGAGACCGGTGCCCTTGCACCCGGTGGTGGCGGGAGTTGTGGCAAGGTAGCGCCACAACTGCTGCAGGTAAGACTGCCCGCTTCGTTGGTCGCCTTACACTCTGGGCATATCGGGTCTTGCTTTTCTGCGGTTGGAGGTCTGAAACACATTATGGTATTCCTCTCTTCCAGTTGTAGACACACCTACAGTCTGTACGGATAGAGGCTCTGGCTTGGCTGGCTTGTAATGCCACTGCCCCTATCCGCTTCTCAGACAAGGCCTCAGGGTACAAACAACACCATCTGCCTTTTAGCCTCAAGCTCCTTGGCCAAATCTGTCACCAGGCCATACTTCATGACGCTTGCCTGGCAATGATGCACGCAGGAGGGTAGCTTGCCCTTTGCAACGCGTTCTCCACAGAGGTTGCATTGCTCAGTAGGTATCGGCACATAGGCAAACTGCCACTTATCGGCATGTATCTGCCAGGGGCCAACCTCGGCAACCTTTATTCCGTATTGACCAACAGGAAGGCCGTGTTCCATCTGGCAGGCGACTTCACAGGAATGGCAACCCGTGCAGTACTCGTAATCGATCAAAAGTCCTAGGGCAGCCATGATTGCGCCTCCTCCCCCTGATTCACTTTATAGATCTTGCACAACAGCGATTTGTAGTTTGCGCCAAACCCACTGCGTCCTGGATCCCAGGGAATCAGTTTGTTGAAGTTGACGTCCCACATGCCGTAAAGGCTGGGTGCTGCAGGCTCCTTCTCCGGATACCACCAGCCATGGTCAGCGTTGATGACCCGCGGATCCAGAATAGTAGTGAGTTGGACCTTGCGCTGCACGCGACCCCTGTGGTTCTCAATCCAAATCCAGTCGCCCTCTCCAACACCATATTTAGCAGCTGTTTCTGGGTGGATTTCCACTATCGGGTCAGGCCGCATTGCCCTCAGGCGATGGATCTGCCTGTGCTCAGAATGGAAGGAGGCCCAATGCCTCGCGCCACTGGTCAGCACAATCGGATACTCCTCATACATCTCGGGTGTGCTGAAGGGACTCTCCGTGGGTTCCTCAAAGTAAGGCAGAGGATCAAGGCCGCTTCTCTCGTAAGCGGTTGAATATAGCTCGATACGTCCGCTGGGAGTATTGAAACCCAGTTCCCCATCCCCGCGCTCATACCCTTTTTCATACTTCTTGTACTCGAAATCGGTATAGAGGACCGCACCTGCATCACGCATTTCCTCAAAGGTCATCTCCGTGCCCTCAAGCACAGCATCGAAATACTCCTCAACCGTCTCCCAAGGCACCAGATCGGGGTTGAAGATGTGGCCAAGCTCAATCGCCAGTTGCGCGTCGGATTTCCCTTCACCAACAGGCTCTATGGCCTTGTTGATGTTGCCTATGTGATACCAGACCGCCCTCAGCCCATTCTTCTCGGGATAGGTGAGCACCGGCAGCAGAAGATCTGCACAGGCAACCGCGGTGGGAGTCTTGAAGAGGTCGATATTGACAACAAACTCCATCCGGTTCAGGGCCTTCATGAGCTTCTCAGGATCGGCGCCCATACAGGCGAGCGCGTTACTGCCCACCAACCATATCGCCTTGATCGGATAAGGGTCGTCAGTCAACATGGCCTCGACTATCTCATCGGCCTGAGCAAGCGGAAGCCCCCATTGGAGCAAGGGGTACTTGTCCAGGCCTATGCGTACGGCCTTTGCCTCAGGAGACAGATGGCTGTAACCCCAGTCTCCTCCCCAGATGTCGGCACCATAGGGCAGGGCGACTGTGACCATGCCACCAGGGATGTCGACGTTTCCTGTGATGGACCACAGGGCCGTGATAGCCTGCCCAGCTGGCAGGGACTCCTTGGTCATGTCGATTGCCAGGCCCCACTGTATCGCTGCCGGCTTGCTTGTCGCATACAGGCGCGCGGCTGCCTCGATCTTCTCCTGGGGCACCCAGGTGATCTCGGCCATCTTCTCCACGGGATACTCGGCCACACGTCCGGCCAGCTCATCAAAGCCCAAGGTCCACATCTCAACAAAGTCCTCATCGTAGAGTTTCTCGTTGATGATGACATCAAGCCACGCCAGAGCCATTGCGGCATCCGTGCCGGGACGTATCTGGAGCCAGATGTCTGCCTTTGCGGCAAGCCAGGTCAAGCGTGGGTCAATGACAATCAGCTTGCTGCCAAGCTTCATGCAATCGACTATCCAGTGGCCTAAAAAGCCGTCCGCGTTCGAGATAATCGGATTGCAGCCCCAGATGACAATGCATTCAGGTCTTGTCCAGCTTGGCTCGTCATAACGATCAGGGAAGTGTTGTGAGCAGTCTGCCACAAGGAAGCTTCCCGTTGTCGCATAGAGGCTGGAAAGCCGGGGAAGGTAGCAGGCCATCCCGCTTTGGAAGTCAGAGCTGTTAGGGCTCCCAAACCCATAGCACAGTCTGCCGTTTGCCCAGGTGACGTCCCTGCCGGTGCCTTGGTTGAAGACCACTGACTGTGGCCCGAACTCCGCCTTATATGCATTGAACTTGGTTACGATGGTGTCATAGGCCTCTTCCCAGGAAACCCGCTCCCACTTGTCCTCACCGCGTTCGCCCACACGTTTTTGCGGATAGAGCAGCCTGTCTGGATGATAGGTTACCTCTGGGAGTGCCAGGCAGCGGACGCAGAGCCTCCCCTGGTTGAATGGGTTCTCTGGATCCCCTTCGACCTTGACCATCTTCCCCTCTTTGTCGGTGTATATGAGTACACCGCAGCCCTCGTGACAGCCCGGGCCAGACCACGCGTTGCTGCGTGTAACCGTCAGGTCCCCTTCCTGCCATCGCCAAGGAAGCTGTTTCTGTAAAGGATTGTCAAAATCCATGATCTTCCTTTCTTAGAGAGATGCAATTCTCCTGAACAATGCGGCTACATGCGTTCTCCCTCGAATTTCCTGAAGCCATAGGGGCCACCCAGCTTGACTTTGCCGCTGAAGGTATCTCCGTCCAGCGTTCCTCTGTACGACGGCTTCATCGGCCCCATTGGGGTTTCCTGGACATAGGCAAACTCGATGAACTCGCCGTTGATCTTGCAATTCAGCAGGGGATAGGTGACATCCATGTTCTCGCAGGTTCCTTCAAAGGTGTTCCCGTCGACTTTGAATGTGATTTTGAGACGTTGCTCGCCACCAGGGGAATTGTGCTTGACTAGAAATGTTCCGTTCAGAGCTTCCATTGTTCTCTCCTTCTCTCTTTTCCGATACTGTTCTTATCCTCGCCCTATCTCGTTCTCGTTCCAGAGCATCTTTGGCGGAGCCGGTCTTTTCTTTTTGAGACTCTTTCTCAGGACTTCGCCACATTTCACGCAGGTTATGGCTTCAGGAGCAGTTGTTGCTCCGCATTTGGGGCAACTGTTCTTCTCTGCCTCTCCGCTCATGAAATCCTCCTTACTATCCAGCTGGCGCACAAATGGCGCATTGATAACCCTAAAGATGGATCAACGTGAGTACAGGACGTGTTTGGGTTTGCCAACCATCTGTTTGGCGAGGTCCTCGATACGTCCATAAGTCATGACAAGGGACTGGCAATGCTGCACGCAGGCCGGCTGCTTGCCCTTTTCAACACGCTGGCTACAGAGGGTGCAGAGCTCAGTCAGTGCAGGGACAAACAAATACTCGTATTTATCGGTATCGATCTCCCACGGGCCGAACTGTGCTACCTTTATCCCAGATTGACCCAAAGGAAAACCGTGCTCCTGGTTGCAGGCGAAATCGCACGAGAGGCACCCTGTGCAGTACTTGTAGTCGATAAGCAATCCATACTCAGACATTTATACCTCACCCTCTTTCACTTTGTAGATCTTGCAGATCATGGTCTTATAGCTGTTGCCAAATCCGGATCTACCGCAGTTGTAAGGTACAAGTTGGTTGACATTTGACTTGAATACCCCAAAGAGATGGGGCTCGGCTGCCTCTTCCTCGGGGAACCACCAGCCATGATCAGCATGTACAAGCCACTTGGGGACCACATTGGTGATATTGGCTTTCTGCTGGCACCTGCCAAAGGAATTCTCGATCCAGACCCAGTCGCCCTGCTCGATCCCATACTCCTTTGCCACCTCAGGGTTTATCTCTATCTGTGGATATGGGTAGGTTGCCCTCAGGCTGGGGATCTGTCGGTGCTCTGAATGGAAGAACGCGACCTGTCGTGCGCCTGTAGTCAGGATCAGCGGATACTCCTCCATCAGCTCAGGGGTGCTATAGGGGCTCTCTGGGGGCTCCTCATAATACGGCAATGGATCCAGTCCATAGCCCTCCATGACGGTTGAGTACATCTCCGCACGCCCTGTTGGTGTGTTGAAGCCGGGAGCGTCGTCATAGGCGCGCAGGCGCCCTTCCTCATACTTCCGGTAGATGTTCGGATGGATCATCTGGCCGTAGTTCCGCATCTCCTCAAAAGTGAGGCCCGAACCAGCACCAAGGTCATCCCAGACATCCATCTCAGACTCATAGGGCTCCCAAGCCTCCGGGTTCAAGGCCTTGCCAAGCAGCCTGCAGATCTCCGCGTCACCTTTTGTCTCACCGATCTGGACTGCCTGGTTGATGCATTGAGCGTAATAGAACACTGCACGGACGCCGTTACGCTCTGGGAAGGCTGCGGCGGGTAGCACAATGTCAGCAAAGGCGATCGTTGTGGGTGTATGGAACAGGTCGACAACTACAACAAAGTCCAGCTTCTTCATGGAATCGTAGGTCTTCTTGGGGTCTGCGGCCATACAGGCAATCGGGTTATTGGCCTGGACCCACATCGCCTTGATGGGATACGGCTTGTCAGTGAGGATGGCATCGCACATCTCGTCAGGAGAAGCCAGCGGGATGCCGTATCTCAGCATGGGGTACTTGTCCATGCCGATACGCTTCTCGAACTGCTCCCTGCTGATGAGCTCATTGCCCCACCCATAGTATCCAGAGACGTTACAGGCCAGCTCGGTTATGACGTTCCCACCGGGGACATCCAGGTTTCCGGTGATGTTCACCAGGCAGTTGATTGCGTGGGTGATGGGCACCGACTCCTTGGTCATGTCCACGGCTACGCCCCACTCGATAAGCGCGGGCTTGGCTTTTGCGTACATCCGCGCCGCAGCCAGGATCTTCTCAGCAGGGATCCACGTGATCTCTGCGACCTTCTCAACAGGGTATTCGGCAGCACGCTCGGCAAGCTGCTCGAAACCATAGGTCCAGAGCTCGACAAAATCCCTGTCGAACAGGTCCTCCTGGATGATGATGTTCAGCATTCCCAAGGCCAGTGCGGCATCTGTGCCAGGCCGCACCTGTAGCCAGATATCGGCTTGGGCTGCAAGCCAGGTCAGTCGGGGATCGACAACAACAAGCTTAGAGCCCCTCTTCATCGCATCTATGCACCAATGCCCAAAGTTGCCATCCGCGTTTGAGGCAAGGGGGTTTCTTCCCCAGATGATGACGCACTCGGGAATGGCGTAGTCCTCGTCCTCATAGCGGTCAGGCAGCATCTGTGAGTAGTCAGGCATGGTGATGGCGGTAAGGCTCATCATCTGCACCGACAGGCGCGGGATCATGCACGCGTTCCCTGCCAGGCCATAGCACACGTAGTTGGGGCTTCCAAAGGAGAACGCCAGCCGCTGCAGGTAGGGTGCGATGTCACGCCCGGTGCCCTGCGCGAAGACAACGGCCTCTGCACCGAACTCAGCCTTTATCGCGTTGAACTTCTCCGCAATGGTCGCGATTGCCTCGTCCCAGCTGATGCGCTCCCATTTGTTCTCGCCGCGCTCTCCTGCACGCTTCAAGGGGTAATGCAGGCGGTCTGGATGGTTGACAACATCCTTCAGCGCCAGACAGCGGATACACAGGCGACCCTGGTTGTACGTGTTGAGCGGATCGCCCTCGACCTTGACCAGCTTCCCGTCCTTATCGGTATACATCAGTACACCGCAGCCGTCATGGCAGCCGGGGCCGGTAAAGGAGGATCCCCTTGTCACGGTAAGGCCGTCTTCCTCCCACCGCCACGGTTTCTCCTCGCAGATCCACGGTAGCTCGTCGTCCCAATCGTCCTCGAACTCCGTCTCGTCGAAATCGGTCATCTCTCATACTCCTTTCTACAACTTGAAAAGCTTCTCTGTGTTTAGATAGGCGACCTTGTTCCTGTCCTCATCAGACAGACCAGCAGCCATCAGGAAGTCCATAGCTACCTTCATGGCATCCGATCCTGTTCCTGGGCTAAAGGGATAATCTGACGAGAAAAGCACGCGGTCTACGCCCATGATCTCCACAAGAAGATCAAAGGGCGGTTTCCAATTGAAAGCGCCAATCGAGTAGGACACGTTCTCCCTGAGGTATTCCGGTATCTTGCGCTGAAGCGGGATAGTCCCGGCCTCGACCATCGCATAGGTTGTTGTGCCCAGCCTGTTCAGGAAGAAGGGAAGGCCTTCTCCCAGGTGGCCTACGGCTATCTGGAGTTTTGGAAAACGGTCGAATGTGCCACTGAACGCAAGGCGCAGGACATGGATTGCTGTCTCGATATGCCAACCCCAGGAAGCCTGGCTGAACTGGGCTGTTGCAACGGGGTTGCCTACGTTGTAGTAGATGTCTTTTACAGCGGGGATCGAATAGGTCGGATGGATGTAGATAGGAGTCTCAAGCTTTTCGGCTGTCTCGAGTATCGGCGTGAACTTCTCCTGGTCGAGAAAGCCGCCGCTTATATGGGAAAGCACCGATATGCCGACAAACCCGTCAAGCTTCATGCAGCGCTCGATCTCTGCGACTGCGGCATCAGGCCCTGCTGCGGGTATGGCCACAAAGCCTTTCAGGCGCGTCGGGTTCTTGCTTATGGCATCGGCAAGCACGTCATTGCACTCACGCACAATCGAGGTTGCCTGTGCAACAGGCAGATCATCTATGCTTGAGCCCCCCAATGACAGGACCTGCACATCAACACCCGCTGCATCCATGCGGGCAATTCTCCCGTCTCCCAAATCACCGATCAGCTCTGTTATTCCGGGCATTGCCCTATTGGCAGCCTGCATAGTCTCAAAGCCAGGAGACCCTGGCTCTTTATAAAAGAACTCCGGATAATAATGCTCTTCTACGCCTATGACTCTTGCAGGCGCTGCGCCAGTCGAACTCCCACCCGATGCTCCTCCCGGTGCTCCTCCTGAGCCCGCTGTGTTACAACCGACCAAACCGGCTGCAAGCGCTCCAGCGCCCAAGACGGCTGAGCCCGCTAGGAAGCCTCTTCTCGATAGATTCTTTTCCTCCTCCATGTTGTGATCCTTTCTCTTCAATAGCAACAGTTCGAACGTAGCAATTCGAACAACCCCAATAGCAAAGTAGGCAACGCACTACTAGAGGTAGGGCTACAGAGCGAACAACCCCAATAGCAAAGTAGGCAACACACTACTAGAGGTAGGGCTACAGAGCCCGACCCGCTACTAACAACCCTTGTTTTGCTCGAGCACGCTTACAGTACTGTCTGCTTTGTTTTGTAGAGACTAGGATGCTCCCAATATACACAGTTTCTCTGAGTGGGAATACACCCAGAAAGACTCAAAAAAAGGGGCAAAAAAAGCTGATAGAGCTATATTGTTATAGCCCTATCGGGTATGGCAGATGCCCTGTTCCCCAGTGCAGGCAGCACGGTGCGAACCACAGTATCAGGAAGCGGTGTTGGCTCCAGGAAAGGCTGTAGTATTTGCCAGGCATCTCAACCAGGGATGACCGTAGTGTTGGGCAGGCATTCCGGCCAGGGATGACCGTAGTGTTGAGCAGGCATTCCGGCTAGGGATGCTCTCTATTCGTAATCAGCTACCAAGCCATGACTGACAGCGTATACAGCCACCTGGATCCGATTCCGCAGATGCAATTTGGTGAGTATGTTCCTGAGGTGCAACTTGACAGTATTCTCGCTGATGTATAGCTTTGCCGCGATCTCCTGGTTCGTGGCCCCTCTCACAATCAGCTCCAATACCTTGACCTCGCGTGGCGTCAGGGCCTCATTTTCTCTGGCAGGCTTTTCTTTCATGCTGGTCGGCTGTTTGAACTCCTGAAGTATCTTTGCTGCCACTGGTCCCTCGATAGCAAGAAGGCCACGACGCACACTTGCGATCATATCAAAGAGCTGATAAGGCTCCATATTCTTCAGCAGATAGCCCTCTGCACCACTCTTGATGGCCGTGAATACATCATCGTCGTCATCAGAGATGGTGAGTATGATCACCTTGATGTCAGGCATCATCTCCTTGATGGTGACAAGTGCCTCAAGCCCGGTGCAGTTAGGCATGTTGAGGTCCATGAGGATGACCTCCGGCTCTGTCTTCAAGGCCATCTCTATCGCCTCGAAACCGTCGCTCGCCTCACCTACAACCTCGATATCATTTTGGAATGCCAGCATGGAGACAATAGCTCTGCGGAATAATGTCTGGTCATCTACCAAAAGGACTCGTATAGGGCCCATCAGTGCTCCTCTTTCTCTGGTAGAGACTGGAGTTCGATCAGGATGCGTGTGCCATGACCTGGGCTCGACTCGATTCTCAGCTTACCGTCCACACATTCGACACGCTCTTGCATTATCTGCAGCCCAAGATGTAACGGCCCCTTGTTTGCTCCCTCAGCAGGGCTGAAGCCACAACCGTCATCTGTGACAGAAATAATGATAGTGTCCTCTACTTGCTGAAAACGAACCGATACGCTTGTTGCATGCGCATGTTTGCGGGAGTTGGAAAGTGCTTCCTGGATGATACGCAACAGATGGATGGTGGTTTCAAGCGGCAGGTAGAGAGCGTGCTCACTGTCTATCAGCAGCTCTGTTTTCAACCCGTACTGCTTCTCATAAGCAGACAGGTACTCGCTGAGTGTCGAGAAGAATCCCGACTCGTTGATAGGCGCAGTACGAAGACTGAAGATCGATTCCCGCATATCGGTATACGCGGTTTTGGAAATCATATTAGCCTCACGGAGGTTGGCTTTAGCCTGGTCGATTTGATTGCGGGCCAGGAACTCCTCCGTGACATTCAGCTGCTGTATTATGCAACCCAGTGATTGGGCTACGGTGTCATGCAGCTCTCGGGCAAGACGGTCCCGCTCATCTGTCATGATGAGGTACTGGGCATACTGGCTGTTCTGCGCCTTCTTTATCGCTGTTCCTATCAAGTTCCCGATCACCTTCAGTACTTCCAGCTCGTGCTCAGTGAGCTGCTGTCCAACGCGGGTAACCGAGCCCAGGGTACCAAGGATCTCATATTGTGACCGGAGTGGCACATTTGCGTATGACCCACCATCCAAGACGTCAAAGGTATCTTTGAATAGCTCGCTCTTTGCCATATTCGGCACATAGACCGGTTGCCCACTGTCAACGATCTGCTGACAGAAGTTGCCTCCAGGCTTTTGCCTGAAACGTTCGATTGCCTGAAGCTGATCATCAGAAAGGTTGCGAGAGGCTCGGAGCGTGAAGCGGTCAACACTTGGGTCGCGCAAGGTTATTGCACAGTTCTGCATGCCGAGCCCGTTGATGACAATATCGAGGGCACAGGCAAGTATGCTGTCGAGATCCGAGCACTGGAATACTGTCTGTAAGAGATCAAACAGGAAGGGTGTTCTTTGACTATAACTTTCTGTCTCTGGCATAGATATCTCCATAAGTCGAGAACAGAATGCTAGGGTTTCCTGATAAGTTGTTGTACTGGCAAGAGTGTATCATAAACCCTCGGTTATTGAGACAGCGCTGCAAGGAGCGTGCAAGGAGCGCTGCAAGGAGCGCTGCAAGGAGCGTGCAAGGAGCGTGCAAGGAGCGTGCCGCTGCAAGGAGCGTGCAAGGAGCGTGCCGCTGCAAGGAGCGCTGCATCGACTCCTGCGAGAACGTGGTCGACATGCTCGGCACCATCATCCTCAAGAGCAGCTAGCTTATAACGAGAAGGACGACCCTACTCTCATAAGCTGCCTTTATAAGAAGACGCTCAGCCCTACCCCCTGTTGTCCTCCGCAATACCTTGACACCCTGTCACGGTGCCCCAGGCATATGTCAATCCTGGTTTAACACAGTGTTTAGCAGTTGTTAGCAGAAAATTGAGGTTGTGCACGCCTCTGTCGATAGCCACTAATTTGCCATCTTACACTGCATTTTCTCTACCTGCAGGTTTGTAAATAGGATAGCAAATAGGGCTGAGAGTAGGGCCTTGGAGGCGTGCACAACCTCAATTTCCTGCTGACAACTCCAAATGTGGCGAGCAGGATGGGCCCCCGGCACAAGGGCACAAGGCACAAGGCGCGAGGAGGATGGGGGCCTGGTGTGCGGAGGCCGCGTCTCCCTTTTGCTTGTGTGGAGACGAGACCCGTCCTTTTCGTCATTATTTAATAAAAAACGCCACCTGGCCTTTTTGCTAGGAACTCCCCCCAAATAATTCCCACCTTTGCCGGCCAAGAAGGGATGAGTGTGGCAAAGGGGATATGGCAAAGGGGATATGACAAAGGGGACGGTTCCTTTTGTCACATACTTCTGCTGATAGGCTTGTCGTAGGCAGCAGCTTGTCTATAATTCAGGATTGAAGCGTTGCTCATGCTCTAGGTGCGTTACTTGAGGTAATAAGAATGATTAGAAGGGGGTTGTATCATGGCCGAGGAGGTTGATAAGCCCAGCAAGCTTAAAAAACCCAGAAGGAGAATGAGCCCGAAGTTTGTGCTCATTGTGGTGATCATAGTAGTAGTGGCAGTATGCACGACCATTGTTGCTGTCAGTCTCACTGGTCTTCTTGGTAAGTCTGGCATCACTGAGGTGCGCGAGCGAGGCAACGCAATCGAGGCTGAAGAGGTGATTAAGAGCTTCAAGATATCCACAGTTACCTATCGTTATACCAATTTTATCTACGAAAAGGATGTAAAGACACTTGGTGGCGTGGAGCTCCCCTTTACCGATGCTTATCTTGGCGTGCAGTATGACGGTGTCATAGAGATCGGTATTGACGGTAGTGAGATTAAAGTCACCCAAACTGAGGATACTATCACCATTAGACTGCCTGAGGCGAAGATACTCTCACATACCCAAGTGAGTGGTTCAACCGAGGTGCTGATTGACAAAGGCACGGTGTTCAACCGAAACGAGGTAGGTGAATACATCGAGCTATTCGAATCGAGGAAGCTCGCAATGGAGGAGCGGGTAGAGGAGATGGGCCTGTTTGAAGAGGCGCGAGAGAACGCAAAAGAGCAGCTCCTGAACCTGCTATACGCATTTCCTGATGTAAGGGATACCTACACAATCATCTTTGAATAGACACTAGGCAGGCAGACTGGGGGCGGGGCGTTTTCATGACAAGGGGGACGGTCCGTTTTGTCATATTGCTAGAAAGCAATATGACAAAACGGACCGTCCCCCTTGTCATGCCCCCTTTGTCACGTCAAGGCGCGAGGGGGATGGGAGCCTGGCGTGCGGAGGTCGCGCCCCTTGAGGGGTTGCGTGGGGGTGGGCTGCGTCTTTCTCGTCATGCTCTGTGGTATCATTACCCGGTTATGCGTGAGAAACTCCAACAGATAATCGATGCGTATGCCGAGCTTGAGAGCAAGCTGGGCGACCCTGCCGTGTTTGGGGACCAGAAGGAGTACACGCGGCTGGCAAAGGAGCATTCTGCCCAGGCTGAGCTGGCAAAACAGGCGCGAGCCTATGTGGTGGCGGCCGATGATCTGGCGGCGGCGAAGGAGCTCTTGCGGGCTGAGAGCGACCCGGAGATGAAGGAGTTCGCGCAGCAGGAGATGGCCGAGCATGCGGCGACGCTTGAGGCGCTGGAGGAGGCCATCAAGGCCATGCTGGTGCCGGGCGATCCCAATGACGAGAAGGACATCATAGTGGAGATCCGCGCGGGTGCGGGCGGGGATGAGGCAGCGATCTTTGCCGGGGACCTGTACCGCATGTACCTGCGTTTTGCTGACGAGAAGGGCTGGAAGGTCGAGCAGTTGGACTCTTCGCTTTCTGAGGCGGGCGGGTTCAAGGAGATCGAGTTCAAGGTGACGGGCAGCAAGGTCTACTCGGTGATGAAGTTCGAGAGCGGGGTGCACCGCGTGCAGCGGGTGCCCAAGACCGAGAGCCAGGGGCGGATCCATACGTCCACGGCCACGGTGGCCGTCTTGCCGGAGGCCGACGAGGTGGAGGTGGAGATCAGCCCAGCTGACCTGCGGATCGACGTGTTTCGCGCCGGCGGGCCGGGGGGCCAGTGCGTCAACACCACGGACTCGGCTGTGCGCATCACGCATCTGCCCACGGGGTTGGTTGTGCAGTCGCAGGACCAGAAGTCGCAGCTGCAGAACAAGGAGGCGGCGATGCAGGTGCTGCGTGCGCGCCTGTATGACAAGATGCTGGCGGAGCAGCTCTCCGAGCTGGGAGAGCAGCGCAGGTCGCAGATAGGCAGCGGGGACAGGAGCGAGAAGATCCGCACCTACAACGGGCCGCAGGACCGCGTGACCGACCATCGGATAGGGTATAACGGCACCTACAACGGGGTGTTGTTGAATGCGGGCGGCTCGGGACTTGAGGAGCTGACCACCGCTTTGATCACTGCGGACCGGGCGCGACGTCTTGAGCAGGCGGTCTGAGGGTTGCCTGTGAGTGCGGATGGCGCGAGCCAGGGACGCGCGGATAGCGCGAGCCAAGGGCAAAGCCACGTAAAACCTCCATGGACCATAAAGAGCACCCTGGAATGGACGCAGGGGCATCTTGGTGTGAAGGGCGAGGAGAATCCACGCCTGGCGGCGCAGTGGCTCTTATGCGCGGCCACCGGACTTTCACGGATTGAGCTGTATACCAACTATGACCTGCCGCTGTCCGAGGCGCAGCTTACTGTGCTGCGCGAGGGGATCAAGCGGCGGTTGGCGGGGGAGCCCCTGCAGTACATCCTGGGCAAGGCGCCATTCAGGCGGCTTGAGCTGGTGGTGCGTGCGGGGGTGCTGATTCCGCGTCCAGAGACCGAGGTGCTGGTTGAGGTGGTGCTGGCTGAGTTGGGTGAGTTGGCTGAGCTTAGCGAGTTAGGCGAGTTGGGCGGCGGGGGAATTGTAGAGCCGCTGCGTGTGCTGGACCTTTGCACCGGTAGCGGCTGCATCGCGTTGTCGCTGTTGCAGGAGTGCGCCGAGGTCAGCCTGGTGGCAACCGACAACGACCCGCAGGCGTTTGCCGTGGCTCAAGAGAATGCGGAGCTGCTGGGCTATGCTGCCAGCGACAGGCTGCTGCTTATTGAAGACGATCTCGCCAGCTCGCTGGTGGCCTTGCCCGAGATGCAGGGGAGTTTTGACGTGGTGGTCTCCAACCCGCCCTACGTACCTACTTCTGTGCTCTTAAATTTGCCAAATGAAATAGCAAAATATGAACCAAGCCAGGCTTTGGATGGGGGAGAAGACGGCCTTGCTGTATTCCGCAGGATTGTGGAGCAGGCTATCTTACTGTTGAAACCCGGTGGCCTGCTTGCCTGCGAGCTTTTTGAGACTTGCCTTGATGCTGCACAAGGGTACTGCGAGAGTAGGGGTTTTGTAGAGGTGAGGGTCCACTGTGACCTCACTGGTCGCCCGCGTATTATCACTGCGCACAATGCGCAACGGGACGGAATATGATAGAGTATTCGCTCGTGCGGCTATTAGCTCGATTGAAGTGAGCAGCTGCGTGTGGGCCGTTAGCTCAGTTGGTAGAGCAGAGGACTTTTAATCCTAAGGTCGCGGGTTCGATTCCCTCACGGCCCACCAGTTGTTGCCCGGGGACCTATAAGGTCCCCGGGCAACAACTGCTATAAGCCGTGAGGGAATCGAACCCTATAGCTCCTTCTTGCGCTTCAGCGCGAGGACCATGGTTACTATCTCTCCCAGGAAAATCAATATCTGCCCGATGCTCCAGTTGTCAAAGAGCACCATGAGCTTGCTTGTGTCTTCGACCAGCAGGAACAGGATGATGCCCACGATTCCCAACACTATAGCTAGGGCAGTCCAAAGAAGGCTACGGCTCTGACGTTGATCCCCGTTATCCTCGTGGCTCTCTGAGCCCGTGTTGCGGTTGTACTTCGCGTAGGGACTATAGTCTGTCTTGCGCTTGGAAGTCCTCTGCAGCAGTTTGACCACAAGGACAACCACAGCAAGAACGCCACCGATGATGCACAGCACCAGGTTGACAAGCGACCATACCATATGCCCCATGGAACCAGGAGTCATCGGCATCGGGCGCCCCATTATGGTGAGGATGCGGATGCCCTCTTTCTCGATCTGCTCGAGTGTCGCGCCCTGCTCCATGGTCAGCTTGCCCGAAGGCTCCTCTGGCGGCTCAGGGTCGGGTACAGGCTCTGGGTTCGTGCCGGTAGTCTTCTCTGGTGGCTTTGGATCTGCCGGAGGTGTTGTAGCGGAGCCCGTAGTGCCAGTGCCTGTAGTAGGCTCTGTGTCAGGTCTCAAGGTGGGTCCTGTTGTGTCTGTAACGGGCGTGACAGGTCTTGAGGGTGGTCGTGTTATGCCTGGATCAGGGTCAGGATCGGGATCAGGATCGGGGTCTGGATCGGGATCGGGATCCGGGTCGGGATCAGGATCCGGGTCGGGATCAGGGTCAGGGTCTGGATCTACTACAGGTGGATCCTCCTTATACTGCGCTGTGACGATAAGGTCGGCAGTCACATTGTTGAAGGCAGGGTCCCAACCCGTGAATTCCCATCCTTCTCGTGATGGGCTTGTGGGGGCCGTGGCAGCTCCTCCAGAGGTGATAGTCTGCGTTTTGAGCAGTGTGCCGTCCCAGTCATAAAAGCGGACCGTGTAGGTAGTTGGCGGGGTGGGGGTGTATGTCCACTGCGCGATGTAGTCAACGTCGGCTGTCACGGTAGCCGTAGGTACGGGCGCCCAACCCGCGAAGCTCCATTCAGGCTCGCCAGGGGTCGCCGGAGCGGCAGGGGTGGGCGAACCATCAGCGAGGTCGCTGTGCGTCTGTGCGGCAAAGGCACCATGGGCGCCTGGTTGGTAGCTCACCGTGTACGTGGGCGGGATGGGATCCGCAAGCCACACGGCATAGAGTGTGGTGTCAACCATTACGGCAAGCAGGGTTGAACCGGCAGTATACTCAGGCGCTGTGTCGTCTGGGTCTGTGGACCAACCCAGGAAAGAGTGATCTGTCCTGGTCATGCCCTCTTGGCCCAGCACCGTGATATCGCTGCCAGAGAGGTAGGATGTGTTGTCCTCCGGCGGGTTTATGCCACCGTTGGCATCATAGGTGATCTCCACAAAACCGCGTGCTTCACCTCTGACATAGCTGATGTCATAGTTGTTGTAGCCCTGGTCAAACGGCGTTGTCCACTGCGTGCCTAACACATACATAGCATAGGTGGGGTCATCAGCGGGGTCGCGGTCATAGGCGGCGGTGGCTTTATTACCACTGAAGACCGCGTCTGAGCCAACGCTGAGGCGGTTTAGGTTGGTGTTGGTGTCGGTCACCCACACGCCGCCGCCGTTCCTGTTAGCGGTGTTGCCTAAGACCGTGCCGTCATCGATCCTTGCAGTGCCGCTGCTGACGTATACGCCGCCGCCGTTCCCCAGGGTACCCGTCCCGGTTGTCTTATTGTCTGTGATTGCACCATCCAGCATGATGAAGGCGCCGCCGTTGCAGTATATGGCGCCCCCGTTCCGGGTAGCCTCATTATCAGAGATGGTGCCGCCATTCAGGGTACAGGTGCTGGTACCACCCGCAAGGTACACACCGCCACCAAGCGGGCCCTTGTTGCCAGAGACCGTGGCATCCTTTATCTCAAGGATCGAGTTGCTCATGCATATACCGCCACCCCAGTCACCGCTGGCAGTGTTGTCTACGATAAGCGCTCCACCCTCTATGACGGAACTGGGGGTATTGCTCAAGTAGATCCCACCGCCATCCTCATTTGTCGTGTTGCCGGAGACCTCTCCGCCATTCATCTTGAAAGGGTTTCCAGTGGGGGTACTGATGTTCTGGATGCCACCACCACCTGAACGGGCATTATTACCCGTTATCATTCCACCAGAGATGTTCAAGGAGGCCGTCGAGTTATATATTCCGCCCCCGGTCATGTTGGCATCATTGCCTGAGATGATCGCGCTGCCTGAAAGATTGAAAACGCTGGAGGCGCCAGTGATCTGCACTCCGCCGCCAGTTCTGCTTGAGATGTTGTCCGCTATGGCGCCGTTGTCCATATCGAAGACAGCACCACCAGTAAGCGCTACGCCACCACCACCAGTGCCCGCAGAGTTATAGGCAATGGTGCCGCCAGTCATGGTGGGGGAACCGCCGTCAATGTACATGCCTCCACCCAAAGTAGAGGTCCTATTACCAGAGATAGTGCCGTTGCTCAAACTGAAGTTACCGCCATTGACATACAGGCCACCGCCGTTATTACTGGCTACGTTATTGTGGATATCACCGCCAGCAATGCTGATGTTGCCCCCAAAACTGCAGATGCCACC
>WRHL01000016.1 GCA_009783245.1 Coriobacteriia bacterium | reverse complement strand
GTTCAGCGTCTGAGACCTTGTCCTTATCGTGGAAGAAATGATGGAGGTAGACGGTGCGCACATTGGTCTCAAGGTAGACCTGAGGTTGCCCATAGGCAAAGATGCAGACACCCGCCGCCGTTGCGGGGCCTACCCCAGGCAGCGCCAGAAGCTGCTCGAACTCCTGAGGGATAACACCAGCATTCTGCTCAGAGCAGATCTCGGCTGCCCGTTTCAGCGCCAGGGCACGGCGGTTGTAGCCCAGCCCCTGCCATAGCTCCAAGACGTCGGCCACCGAGGCTGCAGCCAGTGCGTCGACAGTAGGTAGAGCAGAAATCCAGCGATCCCAATAGGAAAGCACCCGTTTTACCTGGGTTTGTTGGAGCATGACCTCGCTGGTGAGCACCAGATAGGGATCCGTAACGCGGCGCCAGGGAAGGTCGCGGTAAAGCCGCCCACCCTCAGTGCGCACTGATTCGATGAATGCGGTTGTGTCGGGCGTTTCTTGCGCGGTTCTTATAGTTTCCTCACCATATTCATCATGTCAGACGCAGAATAGGAGGAGGTTATGTGAGCCTTGTTCCCCTTAAGGAGATCCTTGATGGAGACTGAGGTGAGGTAGTCCCGCATGATGATGTTTGCGCCTTCCCAGACCCTGTGGAACTGACAACCCTTGCTGCGTGCGCACCAATCCGGGTCATTGGTGCAGACCGCAACGCTGACGGGGCCCTGCACCGTCTCAATAAGCTGGAAAAGCGTGAACTCATCCGGGTCGACATTGAGCAGCATGCCGCCCTTTGCGCCCCTGACCGATTTCAAGACCCCCTGTTGTACGAGTTCATGCTGTATGCTTCTCGCGAAAGCGTAAGGCACATCCATTGATTCCGCCGCCTCGCGCACAGAGTAGGGTCTGTCCCCGTTCTCCATTAAAGCCGCGATAAGACGAATGGCGTAATCTGTTCTTCTGGTGATCTCCATCCCTAGACCTCCGCCCAAATAATTACAGAGCACGTGCAGGTGAAGCAGTAAACCCTATTTTGCTAAATCGTTTGGTAAATCCCCCTATTTCAGTTTAACACAGATGCTACCGTTGTTATAGCATTTCATCCTCAAAAATGAGGGAAAATTGGGCAACGACCTCATCTTCAAGCTGTTGGTACAATGCGGAACCGTGATCGAGATAGGAAGCGAGCTGGACAAGCACGTCTCCTAAAGTCACTTTTTGATAGATACCAGAGCGCAGTGATTCCCGGTATGCCTGCTCAGCCACCGTGTGACTGGCCTGCACCAACTCATTTCTAGACAAACCCTCAGAGAAACCAGCGATCCTTTCTTTGTCGAGCTCAGCGAATGAAGGGTGCTCATCAGCAAAAGTGAGGATGATGTCACAGCGTTCTGCCCAAGAGGGCAGTGGTATCTCAATGACCTTGAGCGGCTCCAAGAGGCTACGCAGTGGTTCTTTGAGAAGCGACGCATCCTGCGCTGTCGCGATTGTGACAATCCCAGGCTTCTGCCGCAACGCTCTCAGATAGGCGCTTATCTCGGTCTGCATGGAGCGCCCCATGCCCGGCATCATGTTCTTCTGCCTGCCCGACTTGCGCTGCATTGCACTTTGTTCGTTATTGAACATCCGCTGAAGATGATCGATGTTCTCGATGAAGACGGTACAGGGCGTTGCCATGTCCACCAGGTCGGGGGGGCCAAAGAAGCCCTTACGGAAGGGGCCAGCCAGCTTGATGGTGCCATTTCCCTGCGCGTCAAGATCCACGGCGACATGGAGCACCGGTAACCCTATCTCAGCTGCTGTCGCGTGCGCAAACAGCGCAGTATCCTCACGAGAAGGGCCGCAGAAAAGGAAGGTACCCTCCAGCGAGAGCTGTTGGACCCCATGAAGCGCTGCCGCTCGCTCCATGAATTTGCGCTGATGCTCATCGGCTTGAGACAAGAACCCATATTCACGCATAAGCTCCAGCACATCGGTGTAGCCAGCCAAAGACTCATAGTTCAGCTGCCGTGGCATTGCTGTTTCAGCATGCTTGGAACGGCGCTCCAACAGCTGCCTGCCAATCTTGGCAATACCAGCATGGACAGGTGAGATGTGTCTGTTATCTGAGCTTGAATTGCCCGGCAGAGCCAAAGCTTGCGTCTGAGCCTGAGGCTGCGCGTCCGATGCGGGCGTGCCGGGTGGCGCGGGCGTGCCGGGTGGCGCGGGTGGCGCGGGTGGCGCGGGTGGCGCGGGCGTACCGGTCAGCGTGGGCGGCATGGGTTTCCCTATCGCCTGGACATCGATATCCACGGCGTCGCTGGGATCGATGCCAAGCTGCTCGAACAAGGCCCCCAACGAATCAAAGAGCGACTCGTGGTCAGAGCCGGCAAGCTCCCGCGTGATGGCCCCTGCGATGTTCTCAAGGTCGTCCTCATCGATACCCATGTCCTCAAGCTGGCTTAATGCAAGAGCCTGCAGGCGCAGGCCTGCCTGCTCGTTCTGCTCATAGCTGTTGTAGCCACTCAGGTCGCTGTAGATCGACTCAGCGGTCGAGCGGTCACCCAGCTCACAGGCCAGATCCCAGGCCTTCCTGAGGCCCTCGATGACGGGGCCTGAGATGATGGAACCATAGGTGGACTCGACTTCATGGGCCGCACGGAACAAATGGATTGCCAGGCGCGACTGACCGCTCAGCAGGGCGATATTAGCCGCCTCAAGATAGAAGGCCGCGCTCTTCTCAAACCCGTTATGCGACTCGCGTTCCTGGCTCATGCTCTCTCCCTAAATGCTACCAACAGTATAATACTGTTCTGAGGCGCACCAAAAAGGAATCGTTAAAAAACTATAACTACCAAACGAAAATGAAGAATCTGCCTTTGTATTGTCGCATTTCCAGAAGGATTGCGCTACCTGCGACCTTCCCTACTGTGACCACCAGTTGGCCGGAAGCTCCAATCGACTATCCCCCAGCCCTCACGTCTCGCAATGCGCTCCAGCCCTGAGTCGGGATTGACCGCCACCGCCGTAGCTGCAGCCGCCAATAGAGCAGCGTCGCTGCGGTGGTCGCCATAGGCGAAACCCAGCGTCCAACCGCTGTCTGCAAAGGCGACATCGGCCCACGCGGCCAGCTGGATCAGCTTCTGCTCGCCCTCAGGCGGCGGGTGCGCCACATTGCTGGTATAGTGGCCGTCCTCAACCTCCATCTCCGTGCAGATATACCTGTCTGCTTCGACATCCTTGATAACCTCCCGCAGTATGGGAAGAAAGGAGGCGCTCACCAGCACAATCGTATCGCCAGCCTGCTTATGTGCATGTATAGTAGCTAATGCCTTGGGACGCAGCCGATGGCGCAGGTCCTCTTGGTAGAAATCAGACATGATCTTGTTAGCCTCTGCGGCGGAGATATGAGTGAATGCGCTGAAGATGTACTCGCGGACCCGCGCCTGCTCCACAGGCAGGCGCAGCTTGTAGCGCACAGCCCACCACAAGGTCTTGAAGGCAACGCTGAGGGGGATGATACGTCTACGCAGGAGCCTGCGCATCATCCTTACCGGAGAGAGCCCCTCCAGCAGGGTGCCATCAAAATCAAAGGCAACGATACAAACGGGCTCTACAGGCACCCGTCACCCTCCTTCTCCTGCCACTTTCCAGGCCCATACTGCGCTACCAGCTTCTCCCGCAATGCACGTAGGGCATTTCCCCGGTGCGAGATGCTGTTCTTCTCCTTTGGTGACAGCTCAGCCATGGTGCGTCCGTCGGTTATGGCATCTGGCAGGAACACCGGATCGTACCCAAAGCCGCCCAGGCCGCAGGGTGCAAAGGCGATACGTCCCTCACAGGAACCCTCGGCCACAAGTTCGCAACCAGCCTCATCAAGATACACCAATGAGCACACAAAACGAGCCCGACGGCCTTCCTTCTTTGGCACGGCCCGCAGTTCATCCAGCAACCTTGCCACATTGTCGGCATCCGTTGACCCACTGCCAGCATACCGGGCCGAGAAGAGCCCCGGTGCGCCACCAAGCGCGTCTACCTCCAGGCCGGAGTCATCAGCCAAAAACGCTGAGACGACCGTCGATTGCGCCATCATCGCGGCACGTGCTGCCCGCACCTTTATCCGTGCGTTCTCCTCGTACGTCTCCCCCGTCTCAGGGGGAGCATCAAAGACGCCTATCTCCCGAAGCGTTAAGAACCGGCAATCATCCAGAGCAAGATTATCTGCTATCTCCGGAATCTTACCCTGATTATTGGTAGCCACAACTATCGAATTGGAGAATCCTGTCATAAAGTACTCGCCAGCGCCTGACGCTGCAGCTCAAGCAGGGCATACAACCCTTTGGTTCCCAGGTCGAGGAGCGAGTCGAGACGGGCGCGGTCAAAGGTGGTCTTTTCCCCGGTGCCCTGCACCTCGATGAACTCGCCCTGCTCGTTCATCACCAGGTTCATGTCTATCTCGGCACGCGAGTCCTCGCGGTAGTCAAGATCCAGCAGTATCCTGCCGTCAACCATACCTACGCTCACCGCCGCGACCTGCCCAAAAACGGGGTTCACCTTGAGTCGCCCCGCAGTCTTCCAGGTTGTGAAGGCATCTTGCATAGCAAGCCAGGCGCCGCAGATTGCAGCTGTACGCGTGCCGCCGTCAGCCTGGATGACGTCGCAGTCCACCGTCAGCGTCACCTCGCCCAGCGACGCCAGATCCACCACCGAACGCAGCGAGCGCCCAATAAGCCGCTGTATCTCGTGCGTCCTGCCGCGCTGACCACCGGTCTCCCGCCTGCTGCGCTGCGAACCCGATGCCGGCAACATCCCATACTCAGCCGTCACCCAGCCCTTCTTGGTACCCTTGAGCCAGGCAGGCACGCTCTCATCTATGCTTGCAGCACAGAGCACCTTGGTATCGCCGAATTCAACGAGACAGGAGCCATAGCTGTGCTTCAGATACCCTCTTGTGAACACAACAGGCCGTAAGGCCTCATCACTTCTCTCATCAGCCCGTAACGCAATCATTGCCTATCCCTTCCAACTCCTCTTGTCACCCCGGGCTTGACCCGGGGCCTACCCCAGCGCCTGCAGATCATCAGCGGTTGTCGTCCATAGGACCCGCATCCTCGAAGTCCGCACTACCCTAATGCTTCCAACTCCTCTAAAGACACCGCCTGCACCGTGCCAAGCGGCTCACCGAACACCATGGCGCCCAACTCTGCAAACTCCTGTACATCTGTCGCTGTGGTCGCGAAGCGATGCTGTTTCTCTGCGCCTTCTTCAGCGAGCTGTCCCCGGCGCTCCAAGGTCTCCGCCACATCCCGCGCTGTCTCCTCTGCGCTGGAGATGATACGGATATCCGGGCCCATGACCTGTGCGATCAGCGGATGCAACAGCGGATAATGCGTACAGCCCAAAACCAATGTGTCTATCCTGCAGCGCTTCAATGGTTCCAGATAGTCACGGGCGATCTCCAGGAAGGCCGGCCTGATGTACAGGGAGCTCGCCTGTGCTGTGATATCCTCAACGGGGTTGTTGTCCAACCGGAGCCCCTGTTCCACCAACTCAACAAAGCGCGGTGTCGCAGACGAGAAGGTCGTGATCCCTGAGTCCAGACTGCGTATCGCCCGCGCGTACACATCAGACTCGATGGTCGCGACCGTACCAATGACCCCCACGCGACGGGCAAATGTCGCCTGTACGGCAGCCCGAGCGCCTGGTTCGACCACACCGATCACTGGCACTGTCAGCTCCTGTTGCACTACCTCAAGCCCCGCAGCCGTTGCCGAGTTGCAGGCAATGACCACCAGCTTGACTCCCTGATCGGCAAGCCATCCAGAGATCTGCAACGCAAAGCCACGTATCTCCTCCAGCGGCCTGGGGCCATAGGGGCAGCGCAACGTATCGCCAAAGTAGAGCAGGGACTCGTCAGGTAGCCGTTGCGCAAGCTCACGCGCTACCGTGAGCCCCCCTACTCCTGAATCGAAAATCCCAATCGGACGTGCCACTACGTCCTTATCGTAAACAACAGAATTCTTCATCCCACAAGTATACCAGCCCAGCAAGCTCCCATAACGACAAGCCCGCGTCCCACCCCACGCAGCCCATAAAGAGGCGCGGCATCTCTTTGCCAGGCGCATCTTCCCCTTGCGCGCCCCAGAAAACGGTATACTCTCTTCATCAAGAAAACAACAAGAGAATCAGGCAGGCAACCATGCGAAAAGCCACACTTGTAGCGCTCATCTGCTCTCTGTTCCTCCTGCTTTCATGCGCTCATAACCCTGAACCAGCACAGCCACCCAGCAACAGCGTGCCCATAGATGCCATCGAACCGCAGGAAGACAACGTGGAAGGGCCCGTCCGCAACACGACCGTCGAGTTCACGACTTTTGATTTCAACGAGTTTTATTACTATCGATCAATGGATGACTATGTCGAATTGAATCTCAAGCTACCTGAACTGATGGGCGACTATGAGGGAATACCCGCCATCAATGACTACTTTCTCGATAAGGAACACTTCTTCTATAACGAGCTTCCCTGGGAGTACCTACAGAATGCCAAGGACGTGGGCAACGTAATCAGGGGAAAGGAGACCGGTTTCTACCGGGAAGCCTATTATAGTCTTGAGCTGATACGTGGAGATATCATCTCGATATCCGCTGCTCTCAATGGAGGCGCCGGCGGCGTCAGTTGGGACGGCATCGAGGGCAATACTTTCAATCTGGTAACCGGCGAGAAACTGGGCCTTTCTGACATCTTCAGCGTGGATGAAGAAGAGTATATGCAGTTTATCTGCCATTTTGTCAGCGTGACCATCGACAACGCTATCAGCGAAGCCGAGAAGAACGGAGACTACACTCTCTATTTGTTTGGTGATGCCTTCGCCAACGATGGCCAGAGCGTGATCCTTTATTATGACCCGGAAAACTTCTACCTCACAGAAGACGCCCTGGTGGTCTTCTATCCCAAATACGCCCTTACCGCAGGTGCGGCCGGCCCCCAGGTTTTTAGGATCCCCTATGCAGACATCGCCGATAAGCTGGCAATCGACCTGCTATAGAAACGGGTACCGTCAAGCAAGTGCCGACACAGACGGCACACAGCCGGTACCTCGTTGATATCGACTGTGTCAAAAGATGCCGGTATAACTTGTGCTACACTTCCTACATCTGTTTCAGGGCGAGGTGGAAATCCTCACCGGTGGTGATTGGCTGTTGAGCCATAAGTCCACGAGCTGAAAAGCCGAACTGGTGTGATTCCAGTACCGACGGTCACAGAAGCGCTTTTGCGTTTCTTTACAGTCCGGATGGAAGATGCAGAGGTATCTCCTTGGCTATCGTTCAGTTCGATACGGTCTCCTACGGCTACCGATCGCAGGTTGCCGCACAGAGCCAGTCAAGCGCGCTGCCACAGCAGGATACGCCGCCCCTTGATACCTCGCCTCTGCCACACCCCGCGCTCGACGGCATCTCATTGACCATAGAGAGGGGAGAGTTCGTCGCAGTCATCGGCGCCAACGGCTCCGGCAAATCCACGCTGGCCAAGCACATCAACGCCCTGCTCGTTCCCCAGGGTGGCAGGGTACTCACTATGGGCATAGATACCTCCGATGAGCAGATGACCTTTGAGATACGTTCCCACGCGGGTATGGCCTTCCAGAACCCCGATTCGCAGATGGTCACCAGCATCGTCGCAGACGACGTGGCCTTTGGTCCTGAGAACCTTGCCGTCCCCCACGCTGAGCTTGTCAAACGCGTGGATGACGCACTGGATGCCGTCAAGATGACCGCCTTTGCCCAGCGCAACCCTGCGCACCTGTCCGGCGGCCAGAAACAGCGCATCTGTATAGCCGGCGTCCTGGCCATGCAGCCCGACATCCTCATCTTGGACGAGCCGGGCGCCATGCTCGATGCCCGCGGCCGTCGAGGCATCCGCCGTATAGTCCGCGAGCTCAACAAGGCTGGCATGACCGTCATCCTCATCACCCATTTCATGGAAGAAGCTGTGATAGCCAACCGCGTCTTGGTCATCGACCGGGGACGCATCGCTTTATCCGGCAGCCCCACGGAGGTCTTCTCGCAAAAGCAACGTCTGCGCGAACTGGCCTTGGAGGTCCCCTTCTCCCTGCTGCTAGCCGAAGAACTCCGCAACCGCGGTGTACCCGTCTCAGAAATCGCCCGCCCCGAGGAGTTAAAGAAAGAGTTGTTGGCCGACAGGGGGACGGTTCAGGACAGAAGGGGGACGGTTCTATTTAGTCCTTTTCAAGGACTAAATAGAACCGTCCCCTTCTGTCCTGAACCGTCCCCCTGTCCGCAGCAACCCTCAACGCTTGTATTCGACCAGGTGAGCTACACCTACTCCTCCCACGAGGGCAAGGTGGATGCTGTCCGCAACGTCAGTTTCAGCATCGAGGACGGTGATTTCATCGGCATCATCGGCCACACGGGCAGCGGCAAGTCCACGCTGTTGCAATTGATGTGCGGCCTCATGACACCCAGCTCGGGGCGCGTCCTGCTTAACGATAAGGACCTGCGTGACAAGGTTGTGCGCCGCAACCTCCTCAGCGAGATAGGTATTGCCTTCCAGTACCCCGAATACCAGCTCTTCGCCCCCACTGTGGCCGACGACATCGCCTTTGGCCCACGCAACGCCGGGCTCAGCCATGAGGATGTCGACCAGCGTGTCCGTTCTGCAATGAGCCTGCTACGGCTGGACTATGAGCGTTATGCCCGGCTCTCACCCTTTGAGCTTTCCGGCGGTGAGATGCGTCGCGTAGCACTTGCAGGCATCATCGCACTGCGCCCCCGTCTGCTCATCCTGGATGAGCCCACGGCCGGTCTTGACCCAGCGGGCCGTCGCGAGCTTCTAGCGATCATTGAGGAATACCACCAGCAAAAGACCACCACGGTCATGGTCTCCCACAGCATGGATGACATCGCCCGCCTGGCAACAAAGGTACTCGTGCTCAAGGACGGTGAGGCCGTCTATTTTGACACCCCCACTGCGGTCTTTGCCCGCGCCCGGGAGCTGCGCGCCATGAACCTGGGCATACCCACGGCAGCCAGTTATGCGGATGAACTCAGGGCGGGCGGCCTGCCCCTACCCGAGGGTCTGCTCACCCTGGAAGCCCTGGCAGACGCCATAGCATCCCTGCAGCAACCCCCCACCCCTTCAGAGGTGCGCCATGGCCTTTGACATCACCATCGGGCAGTTCCACAACACGGACTCCATCATGCATCGCCTGGACCCGCGTACCAAGGTGACCTTGCTCTTTGTCATGATCGTTGCCGTCTTCCTCACGGACACCTTCCTCGGCCTGGCCGTCATCGCCGCCCTGCTGCTCACCGCCCTACTGCTTTCCGCCGTCCCGCCAAAAACGGCGCTCAAGGCCCTGGCGCCGCTCAGCTTCTTCCTCCTCTTCCCCCTCTTCCTCAACCTCTTCTTTGTCAGCGACGGCGACACGCTCCTCTCCTGGGGCCCCATCCTCATCACAGACGTCGGCCTCTACCAGGCCGGCTTCATGACCCTGCGTCTGCTGCTGCTGTTCTTCACCGCCACGCTGCTCACGCTCTGCACCTCGCCCATCGCACTCTGCGACGCCACGGCCGCCATGCTGCGCCCCTTCAGACGCCTGGGCGTACCCGCTTACGAGATCTCCATGATGATCAGCATCGCACTGCGCTTCATCCCCACGCTGCTTGACGACTTCGACCATATCGTCAAGGCACAAAAGACCCGTGGAGCCGTCTTTGACCGTGGCGGCCCCATCAGGCGCGTCAAGGCGATAGTCCCCTGCCTGGTGCCCCTCTTCGCCCAGAGCTTCCGTCACGCCGAGGAGCTGGCTATGGCCATGGAGAGCCGCTGTTACCATGGCGGCGAGAACCGCACCCACTACCACATCCTCAGGTTCGCCCCCCGCGACGGTGTGGCCTCAGCCTTAAGCCTCGCCGTCCTTATCGTCATGCTCTTCTGGCTCTAAGGCTCTCTTCAAGCTCAATCCGATGTTTCACTACCGGATTGTTTCTGTTTATTAACGCTCATACATCACATAGCAGCAGAGATACTATAATACGTGTCTGTGGGGAGGATCACTGGCAAACGATGAAACCGAAGTGAGGTCACCACACATGAAGAAAGCAATCGCGACACTGATGGTATTCGCCCTTATCACCACCCTTCTGTCCGGATGCGTAGGGCCCTTGAGAGCGCCCAGCAAGGCCGAAGAAGGAAAAACCCAGCAAGAGAAGCCTGCTGGGTCTCAGCAGAACAACAATCTCAGCATGGAGCCTGCCATAGTCGAAAGCTGGGCTATCGGCTGCTCAGCGATCCTGGCGACTAAGTGGGGCGTGGACCCACACAATTATGGCATGTTCGATAAGAATGATAAGGACGCTGCAGCAACAGCCAGAACGGTGTTGTCACGTGACTGGGGTATCAGCAGCCGGGCTGACCTGATTGAACTCATAGAGCGCATGACCGATGGCGGTCATAGCAGTGAGTTTGCCGAGGTTTATGAAGCAGTTGCATCCCTCTCTGACGCAGAGTATGCAGAGTTGCTTGAGTACGCTGAAGGTATCGAGAGTTATATGTGGCCTTTGACAAAGTCGCTGGGCGAGAAGTGGGGCGACAGGCAGATCAAGGCCTGGGATTGGTTCAGGATGATCCATATCATCGGTTGGGGTTACCATGCTGGCTATCTGGAGCTTGAAGAAGCCTACAGCATGATGATTCCTGTCATCGAGCGCTTGAGTTCGACTTTCTCGTCCTGGGACGAGGCGAATGAGAACTACCTCGACGGCTATGCCTGGTGGTCAATGACAGATGTCGGCGATCCCAACAGCGAGTATAAGAACCGCGTCAAGATATATGAGTCCCTAAAGGATGACTCCACGCTTTATAACCCACTCCTGTGGCAATAAAGGACAATGAGACAGAAGAGGCGGGTACGTCCTGCTCGTTAGCGCTTTTGGGCGAGGGACTCCTCAAGGGCGGCTATCTGCTTCTCGGTGCGCTTGAGGCCTAAGGCGGTCATGAGCAGGTAGACAAGCAGAACCAGCCACATGAGGGCGTAGGCGCCGATGACAAAGGGCGCGGCGGTCATTACGGTGCTGTAGATCTCGGCGAGGATCGGGTCCATTTAGTCCTCCAGACTTTCTTTGAGGGCGGTGAGGCGTTCGCGCAGGCGCTGTTCGCGCAGGCGGGTGCGGTAGAGCCCAAAGGCGATGCAGAACATGCCAAAGAGCGCAATGAGCAGGGGGATGAGCATGGGTGGCGGCAGGCCGGAGTCGGTGCGGAAGATGACCGGATGCACGCTTGAGGGCACCATGCGGGTGATGAGGAAGCAGATGGGAACGTCTATGAAGGCGATGATGCCAAAGACTGAGGCATAGGTGGCGCGGCGCTCAGCGTCGTCGATGGCGCCACGCAGGATGAAATAGCCGATGATGAGCAGCATGAGGATGAAGTAGGTGGTCAGACGCGGTTCCCACACCCACCAGACGCCCCATTCGTAGCGCGTCCAGAGCTCGCCTGACACCATGGTCATAAGGATGAAGACCAGGGCGACCTCGGTGGCGACCTTTGCGTTGAGGTCATAGCGGCGCTCGCGTTTGGCAAGGAAGAGCACGCCGTAGATGGCCGTGAAGAGCAGCGCGACAAAGCTGGTGACGGCCACTGGCATATGGAAGTAGAAGATCTTCTGCGAAAGCAGCAGCTTATTGGCGACCATCTTGCCGCCAATAAGGGCCGGCGTGTCGACCTCAGCGCCCATGACCAGCGGTGCAAGCGTGAAGGCAAGCACGAAGGCCGTGGTGGTCAACAACGCGCCGACGATGATGAGCGGGATGGCCAGGCGGTCGAGGCTGCTGGTCTTGGTTGTGGTCTTGGTTGTGGTTTCTGTCATAGAGAATCCCCTCTTTGGTCTACGCCCTGTTTATAAGCTTGCTTACGCGCTGACAACATAATCATACAGCAGCCAGGATACCAGCAGCATGACCACATCGTAGCCAGCCGCGAGCGCCAGGGCTGGGACGTAGGCGCCGCCGATGTCGCCGCCCAATACCGCCACCGTGGTCGCCGCGGTGCAGGCATACAGCAGCGGATAGGTCAGCGGGATGAAGAGCACGGCTAAAAGCACGTCCTTGCCGCGGGTGTTCATGGTGATAGTGGCCAGCAGGGTCCCAATGCCGGTGATGCCAATGGTGCCCACCGCTAACGGGCCCACCGTCATCCAGAATGTGGAAGACGGCGTCTCGCCCGTGAGGAAGAAGAAGTAGAACAGGGGCAAGGTGATGATCTCCACCACCGCCAGGAACAGTAGGTTGGAGGTGGCCTTGGACAAGAAGATGACCGAGCGGTCCAGCGGGACAAGCAGTATGCCCTCAAGCGAGCCCTCCTCCTTCTCATGCGAGAAGGAGCGATTGAGTCCTAACAGTGAGGTGAAGACGATAAGCGCCCAGATGAGGCCACCGCTCACTTGCAGGATGTCAAAGCCGCGAGCGCTCTGGGCCAACGCCGCACCAAAGACCACCAGAACGAGCAGGGCGTAGATCCCCATGGAGGTGAGCATCTCCCGCGTGCGGAACTCCTGGCGCAGGTCCTTGGCCAGCAGGGTGCGGTACTGGGCAAGCGTGGAAGGGCGGCCCGTGGATGGCGCTTCAGCGCGCGTTGCCTGAGAGGGATTCGCAGCCATCAGGCAACCCCCATGCCAACAACCTCGCGGTAACGCGTAGTGAAATCAGCGAAGTCCAACGCGGTCTTCTCGTCAAAGAGCACCTGCTTGCCCTTGGCAAGCATCAGTATGTGGGAGCTCAGTTCAAAGCCCTTCTGCAGGTCGTGGCTGACCATGACAAAGCTGCGGCCGTCACGGATGCTTGCGATGAGCGTGTCGAGTATCTCCACCGCGTGAGGGTCGAGGCCGGAGTAGGGCTCGTCCAGAAAGACCAGCCGTGGGTTGTGGATGAGCGCGCGGGCGATGGAGAGGCGCTGGGTCATGCCGCGCGAGAAGGTGCGTACCGGATCATGACGTCGCGCGGTCAGCTCCACGGTGGCCAGCAGCTCTGCCACACGCTCCTGCGGCTGAGGCACCCCGTAGAGGCGGGCGGCGAACCCAAGGTTCTCCTCCGCCGTCAGGTCGGGGTAGAGCATGGAGCGGTGCGAGATGAGGCCTATCTGCCCGCGGATGTCATCCGGCTGGGTCTTGAGGTCGCAGCCCAGGATGCGGGCTGTGCCCGCGCTAGGGCGCAAAAGCGTGGAGAGCACCCGTAGAAGCGTGGTCTTGCCGGCGCCGTTGGGGCCAAAGATGGAGAGGAAGGCTCCCTCTGGCAGGATGAAACCCACATCGCTGAGGGCCTTGCGTACCCCAAAGGCCTTGGTGAGGCCTTTGATTTCCATGACAGGCTCAGGCACGGGTACGTGGCTCCCTCTTTGCTGTTGTCGCTCTGATCCCTGCAACTTTGTCGGCTGACTCAGTCGCTGCAGGTGGCTCCGTCAGCTCAACCTTCCTTGTCTCAGGTGGCCCGGTCTTGCGCCGCCCTATGGCCGCAAGGATGGTACCCGCAATGAGCAGGCCAAAGCCCGTCCAAACAAAGGAGATGAGTGGATTCACCCAGGCGCTGAGCGATATCTCGTCATTCATGCCCAGGCCGTTGTAGACCACAAACAGGTCCTGCGCGGGTGTGCTGATAACGCCGGCGATGGGCTTACGCTCCTGGGTCACCGGCACCAGATGTACGGCAGGGGCGATCCTGCCTACGTAGCGATCCTTCTTATAAACCTTGAAGTGCATAGAGAAGAAGGCTGCTGAGCCATCCTCGTAGGGGGTTATCTCGCTGTGATCGAAGACCAGGCGGTAGTCCTGGATGACAAAATCCCCTGAGGCCTGATCGGTCGCCTCATTGAAGGGGATATAGCCGGCTTTCTCTGTGACGTACATGGAGGAGCCGATGAGTCCTATCAGGATGACGGCGATGGAGAGGTGTGACAGGAAGGCGCCTAAATGCCTGACTTTGTCCTTTAGGCCGACGCCTTCGAATTTTCCTCCGCTGCCGCCCACAGCTGTACGGGCTCTGGGCTCATCCGCTGAACCGCTGGGTGGGCCATCTGAGCCCGGCAGGGCTTTGTTGGCGGCATCTGGAGCAGCAGGACCAGTAGAGCCAGCAACAGCGCCCCTGCCACGGAACGTCCGCCGTACCCCCAGGACACGCCCCAGCATGAAGAACGAGTTGAAGAACAGAAGCGACGCCACCAAAAAGCCCAGGATAGTCAGGAAGAAATAATAGGGCGCGGACCCAGACTCAAGCCTGGTTGCGGCAAAGGAGCCCCCCGCGGCAATGGTTGCATCATAACTTGGTACAAGGTAGATGATGAAGTAGATCATGAGCAGCAC
This sequence comes from Coriobacteriia bacterium, assembly GCA_009783245.1. Lineage (GTDB taxonomy): Bacteria > Actinomycetota > Coriobacteriia > Coriobacteriales > UBA8131 > WRHL01. The sequence goes on along the minus strand of WRHL01000016.1, from coordinate 16,942 downwards.
AAAGAGCGCCAGGGCCCCTATGGCGGGGGCCTTTGCCTTCCTGAGGAACTGCCGCTTGTCCGTCCTTGCCCAGGAGAGCAGCGGACATACCGCCATGACAAGGCAGTACAAGATGCCAAGCGGTCGCGCGATGGCATAGAAGGTCGATGGCGCCAGTGAGAGCCCACCCCAAGGCAACCAACTGGGCAGAGCGGAGGCCACGGTCATATACGTGAGGATCAGGGCGCTCATGAGCAGCAGGACGTTGTTGAAATAGTAAGCCACGTCCCTGCTGAAGAATGACTCGCCCAGGTCAGCGGCCTTGCCCTTCTCGGCAAAGCTCTGCCACCGCACAGCAAGCCCAATCCCCCCTGCAAGTAGGGACAGGATGATGAGCCCAAGGAACAACCACAGCGAGACCGTGTCACCTGAGAAGGCATGGACGGAGTTCTGCACCACACCGGAGCGGGTGATGAAGGTGCCCACGATGACAAAGGCGAAGGCCATGCAGGCACACATGACAGACCACCGCTTGAAGCCGCCGCGTTGGCGGTACACGGTGAAGCTGTGGATCAGGGCAACGGTGATGATCCAGGAGAGCAGGCTGGCATTCTCCACGGGATCCCAGCCCCAATAGCCGCCCCAACCCAAGACCACGTAGGCCCAAACCGCACCCAGCCCAATACCGATTCCCAGGAAGATCCAGGAGAAGAGGGCGAAGCGCGTAGAGCGGAGTACCCATTTCTTGGAGGGGTCGTTGACGATAAGAGCGGCGATGGCATAGGCGAAGGGAACCGTCTGGCCGGCATAGCCAATGAAGAGCGTGGGCGGATGGATGGCCATGGCCCAGTGCTCCAGGAGGATGTTCATACCCTGGACCATGCCGGTTTTCAGCGGCGTCTCCCCTGCCCCGATGGTGGTCATGAGGACCTCGTTCACGCTCTTGAGGTTCCCTGACTCATTGAGGTAGCGGGGGTCAAGCGGCAGGAAGGGCATGTTGCTTGAGGAGAACAGCAGGACCGCCACAAAGGCGAGCATGACAACCTGGATGACGAGTAGAGCCATATTGTCGAGCTCATCCCGTTGTCTCAGGTTCTTGACAGCGACTACTACCCCAAAGAGGCTGATGAGCCAGGCCCAGAACAACAGGGAGCCCTCTCGCCCGGCCCACAAGCCTGAAACCTCAAAGAGCAGGCGCAGCGAGCTGACTGAGTTGCTGTGGTACTTGGCCACGTATTCCAGGGCATAATCACCAGCTACAAAGCCGTAGACCAGTATCCCGCACCCAAGGGTCAGTGCCACTGCTGTGAGCAGGACGCCCAGGTAGCCAAAGCGGGCCACCTTACGGGCTTTATCCTGATACTCCCCTCTTTCTGACTTATTGACAGTCTTTGCCGTATTGAAGTAGATCTGGCTGACTATCAGAAAGCCGATGGAAACCACTATCACAAAAAAGGAGAACCCCAATGAGAAAATACCAACGCCGGACATCTGTTCATCCCTTCAGCGCGACATCAGTCGCTTCAAGTTTGCCACTCGCATTCAAGACCCCGGTCAATACCACCGTGCTTCCGTCCTGGATCTCCTCGGACAGCGCGTCGCTGAAGAGGACAGGCAGCTCTCTACCACCCGCCGGGTCTGCGATGACGAAGCGATCGCCCTGCCCAGCCGGCTTCAGGCTGCCGCTTTGTATCACACCGCTGACCTTGATCGGCTTTCCAACAAGGTCATCCCCATAGGAGAACAGCTGCTCAACACCCAAAGCGTCTACGGAGCTCTCATACTTGGAGGGGCATTTGGTGACCAGTTCCGAGCACTGCAGCACCCCCTGATCATCAATGGCGCCGGTGCAGATGGCGGTCACTTCGTTGCCGAATGTGGAGGAGACGCCCTTATCGTAAACGACTTTCAGACTGACTGATGGGTCTCCTGCCTCGTCATAGATGGAAAAGGTGAGCACATCACCCAAAAAGCTGTAAGAGTTCTCGACCACCTTGCCAGTGACCTGTACCCGCTCCCCGTTATGGGAGCCGCTGGCCGCCTCAGCAACCGTCAAGGACTTATGAGCCGTTGAGCCCCCTACAATGGCAAGGACGACGATGACCACGATCACAATGACGCCGGTGACTACGAACAGGCGTTTTTTCAGTTTTTTCTGCAAGAGAAGCCTCCCGGTTGCTGCTTTGATGTAGCCTCTTGCCGCCGATAAGCGACTATTCTGCGGCAACCTTGCATTTTCCCATAAAACCTGGCCTCATGTCTTGATGTATGTCGTGTTTTGGTGCCAGAGATCGATACTGAAACACTGGCGCCGGCACAAGGCCGGCGCCAGATACAAACTCACGTCATTGCGAGCCACGAGCAGCGTGGCGTGGCAATCTAGAATACCGGGATGACCACACCCTGGTAGGTGTCGTTGATGAACTTGCGGCATTTGTCTGAGGTCAGGGCCTTGACCAGCGCTTTTACTGCTGGGTCGTCCTCATTACCGGCGTTGACCACCAAAACGTTCGCATAGGTCTGAGCAGCCTGGGAGTTGGGGTCCTCCTTAGCCAGGATGGTGCCGGAATCCAGGCCGGCGGCCAAGGCGAAGTTGCCGTTGATTATGCCCAGGTCCACGTCAGGGAGCTGTACGGGAATGACAGCAGCCTCAAGCTCCACGAACTTGAGGTTCTTGGGGTTGTTGACGATGTCACGTGGGGTCACAGTGAGGTCGGCGTTTGCAGGCAGGGTGATGAGCCCCTGTGCTTCGAGCAATTGTAGTGCGCGAGCCTCGTTGGTGGTGTCATTGGGCAGCGCGATGGTGGCGCCGTCGGGCAGATCGGCAAGAGACGTGGTCTTGCCGGGATAGATGGCGAGCGGCTCGAAGTGCACAGCGACCACTGAGACCAGATCCGTTCCCTTCGCAGCATTGTATTCATCAAGATAGGGAACATGCTGGAAGAAGTTGGCAAAGATGACACCGTCGCCGGTGTCTGGGTTCAGTTTCGCATAGTCGGTATACTCCACAACCTGCAGATCGAAGCCCTCGGCTGCCAGGTCATCTACCAGGGCGTTGAGTATCTCAGCATGAGGGACGGTTGTCGCTCCCACAATGAGCTTGGTCTTCTCGTCATTGCCCCCTGCGCCCTTACCGCCGCCACCGCCACAGGCCGCAAGCGCCAGCGACAGGCTGAGTACGAGCAGCGCAGAGAGCAGGACAGTGGACAGTTTCTTGATGGTGGTGCCTTTCTTGGTAGTGCTTTTCATGGTAGTTCCTCCTTATGATTCTTTCTTACTTGTTTTTGTTCCTAACGTTTGTCGATCTTCCGTGCTATGAGATCACTGATGCTTTGGACGATCTGCACCAGGATGATCAAGATGATAACCGTTGCAATAAGCACGTCGGTTTTGTAGCGATAGTAGCCAAAGCGAATCGCGATGTCGCCCAGGCCACCTGCGCCGATGGCGCCAGCCATGGCTGAGTAGCCGATGAGCGTGATATAGGTGATGGCAGCGCCCCTGACCAGCGAGGGCAGGCTCTCCCTGACGTACAGTTTGGTGATGATCTGGAAGGTGCTCGCACCAAAGGCCCGTCCCGCCTCAATGACGCCGGGATTGAGCTCGGAGAACGAGCTTTCCACCATACGCGCCACAAAGGGGATGGCCGCGATACCTAGGGGTACAATGGCGCCCACCACCCCGATGGTAGTACCGGTGAGAAAGCGTGTCAGTGGGATTACCAGCACCATCAGGATGATGAAGGGGATCGAACGCCCCATGTTGATGATCCAACCTAAGATGGCATTCAGCGCCGGCTGCGGCCAGAGCGAGCCTGGCTCGGTAACCTTGGTGAGCATGGCAATGGGTATGCCAAAGAGATAGGCGATAAGTGTTGAAGCAGTCACCATGAGCAGGGTGTCGATAGTCCCCTGGACAAATAGCGAGCCGTAGTTGCCAAAGAAGTCCGTGAGGTACTCAAGCATCGGCGCCCACCGCCTTGAGCAGCTCATGGGTGATGGCCGCCTGGGGGGCGCTGAAGACGCTTGCCACAGTGCCTGTCTCCACAATACGCGAATCATCCATGACCGCGACCTTGTTGCAGATAGCCTCCACCACCGTCATCGCGTGGGTGATGACAATGACGGTTACGCCCAACTCCCGGTTTATCTGCTTGATCAACCCCAGGATGGAGATGGTGGTGACGGAATCCAGCGCGCTGGTCGCCTCGTCACAGAGCAGGTAGTCCGGATGGTTGGCGAGCGCCCTGGCAATGGAGACCCGCTGTTGCTGACCGCCCGAGAGCTGTGCCGGATAACGGTCCTGCATGTCCTTGAGCCCCACCAGGTCGAGTAGCTCTTGTGCACGCCTGACGGCATCAGCGCGGCTGTCATGGCGCACTTCCAGGGGAAACAGGACGTTTTGCAGCACGGTACGCTGGGAAAAGAGGCTGAAATCCTGGAAGATCATCCCTATGCGAGCACGCAGGTCAAGCAGGGCGCGCCCGCTGAAATCGGTAACATCCACTCCGTCGATGAACACCTGGCCCACGGTGGGCTTCTCCAGCAGGTTGATGCAGCGCACCAGCGTAGACTTCCCGGCACCGGACAGCCCGATGATGCCAAAGATGTCGCCATCATCAATAACCAGGTTAATGTCCTTGAGCGCCCCGTGAGCGCCGCTCTTCGAGCGGAACGTCTTGCCGAGGCCGCGAAGTTCTATCACAGGAGAGCCTTCCAGAACTCAATTGCAGCAGGGTAAAAGGCCGATTTACGGCAGAGTTTTACGCCCAAGTCTCAGACGAGAGTCCTCGACTCAGGCCCTGGCATCACCATGCTGCTCTGTAGGAAGCTGAAATTCATGGGGTTATGGTAGTGTATCGCCGGGTTGCGGTCAAGCGAAGGAAAGGGCTATGCATATTCCTCATATGGGTATATTCTTATACGCACATAATTTGGAAGCCAATGCGATATATAGAGTACATGCGTACGAGGGGGACTGACAAGAAAGGCAAGGCCTCATGAAACAGCAAGACCACAACCCTCTCCCCCCACAACTCACCCGTCGCGGCTTTGTCGGCCTTGGCGCTCTTGCCGCCACCACCCTGGCAAGCAGCAGCCTGCTTATCGCCTGCACGGGCGGCGACAAAGGGCAGGGGCAGGGCCAGCCTTCAGGCGCCAAGACCCGCACCGTCACCAACCTCGACGGTACAGACATCACCATCCCGGATGTAGTCACCAAGGTAGCCGCAGTCTTCGGCCCCGCCTATGAGCGTATAGTTGCTGTAGGTGCGGAGGACCGCATCGCCTGTGACGGCGACTACCACATAAGCGGTTGGCCCTGGTCCAATGTGGTCTATGCGCGCCTCAATGAGGTGCCCGGCATCCCCAACGCCCACAGCGACCTCAACATCGAGGACCTCATAGGCATGGGCGTGCAACTGGTCTTCAGTTTCCCCAACCCACAACAGACCGAGTCGATAAACAACGGCGGCCTGGTGGCCGTCCCTTCCGCTGTCACGGGTAAGTTCCGCGATATCGTGGACGCGCTGAACCTCTACGCCCAAATCTTCAACGACCCCAAGGCCCTGGCACAGGCCAGCGCCTATGAGCAGTACTTCGAGGACACACTGACCCTGGTAAAGAACCGCACGGCAGACATCAGCTCACGCCCCTCGGTCTACCTCGCCTATACCGACCTGCTTCACGCCTACGGCAACAAGTCCGACATGGCTGAGGTCATCGAAGCCGCCGGTGGCATGCTCGCCAGCCAGGAACTCGATGGTTTCAGCAATGTTGAGGTCACCACTGAGCAGGTGCTCCAGTGGAACCCCGACTTCATCTTCATCGACCACGCCGGCTCATCAGGCAACGCATCGGCAGAAGACGCCATAGCGGCGGCCCTGGCAACCGGGGACTTCAGCAACGTCACAGCCGTAAAGAACAACCGGGTCAAAGCGACCCCCACGGGTGTCTTCTTCTGGGACTCCGGCATCCAGAAGATCCTCTATCTGCTCTACATCGCCAAAACGCTCCACCCCAGCCTATTCACTGACATCGACCTCAAAACCTCGCTCATCGACTTCTACCAGCAGTTCTTCTTCTATGACTTAACCGACAATCAGGCTACCCGTATCCTCAACCACCAAGACCCCACCTAACCGCCACCAAGAAACTACTAACAAGCAGAAAGTCAGGCACCGTGAGCCGTAACCACCCACCCACCCAAAGCGAGGCACACACCAGGCGCGCACGCGTCACGCTCCCTGTGCTCTGCCTTGTCCTGCTGGTGGCGGTGACCGGTTCACTCATTGTAGGCCGCTATCTCATAGACCTCCCCCAGCTCTTCTCAACGCTGCTGGCGCTCCCTGAGACCATAGGCAAACTGAACTCAGCCAACGCCGGCTCCCTCACCAACGAGGAACGCGTGCTCTTCATGGTGCGCCTGCCCCGCATCCTGGGCGCGCTGCTCATAGGCGGGGCGCTGGGCGTGGCCGGCACGGCGTTCCAGGGCATGTTCCGCAACCCCATGGTCTCGCCCGATTTGCTGGGTGCCTCATCCGGCGCCTGCTTTGGCGCGGTGTTGGCCATGCTCTTCTCGGCGCCGGTCGCAGTGGTCACCGGCTCGGCCTTCTTCGGCGGCCTGGTTGCCGTGTTTCTTACCTATGTGGTCAGCCTGAGCGTGGGCAAGGGCACCCCCGGCATCACCGTCCTGGTGCTCGCAGGCATAGTCATCATGCAGCTCTTCCAGGCCCTCATCTCCATTGTAAAGCTGGTCGCTGACCCCTACAGCCAGCTCCCCGGCATCACCTTCTTCTGGATGGGCAGCCTCTCAGCCGTCACCTGGAAGGACCTCCCCTTCCTTTTAGTCCCCGTCTTGATCGGCGTTATAGCGCTCTACCTGTTGCGCTGGCGCATCAACCTGCTCGCCCTCAAGGACGACGAAGCGCAGTCCCTGGGCATGAACACCAACCGCATCCGCGTGGTAGTCATCCTCTGCGCCACCTTCATCACCGCGGCCAGCGTGGCCGTCAGCGGCCTTGTCAGCTGGGTCGGCCTTGTCATCCCCCATTTCATGCGCATGCTCGTTGGCCCCGACCACCGTTGGCTGCTCCCCGCCTCCTTCCTTGGCGGCGCCACCTACCTTGTCCTCATGGATGACATCGCCCGTGGCTTACTTGCCATGGAGATCCCCATTGGCATCCTCACGGCCCTCATCGGTGCGCCGGTCTTCATCATGCTCCTCTTGCGCTACAAAGGCGGGTGGGACTGATGCCGCTCTACGTTAAAGACCTGAGCTGCGGTTATGGCGAGGTCGAGGTCATCAGCGACCTGAGCTTCGAGTTCCACAGCGGCCAGGTGCTCACCATCTTGGGCCCCAACGGCGTAGGTAAGACCACGCTCTTCAAGACCATACTCGGCTTTCTCAAGCCCCGCTCAGGCTCAGTCATCATTGACGATAAACCCACGTCCTCCCTGACCCGGAAGGATCTGGCCAAACTGTTGGCCTATGTGCCGCAGTCGCAGACCGTTGCCTTCTCCTACCCCGTTGAGGAGTTCATCCTCATGGGCCGCGCCCCCCATCTGGGCCTGTTGCAACAGCCTGGCCCTGCTGACCGCGAGATAGTGCACCAGGTCATGCGCCTGCTGGGCATAGAGCACCTCGCCACCAAATCCTGCACCGGCATCAGCGGCGGTGAGCTGCAGCTCGCCTTTGTCGCCCGCGCGCTTGCCCAACAGCCGCGCTACCTGGTCATGGATGAGCCCACGGCTAACCTCGACTACGGCAACCAGACCCGAGTGCTCGAATGCATACTCGAGCTTGCCTCAGACGGCATTGGCGTCATCATGACCACCCACAATCCTGAGCAGGCGTTCATCTTAGAGTCGCAGGTTGTCCTGCTTAAGGACAACCGCAGCTACCTCTGCGGCAGCTACAGCGACATCCTCACAGAGGCCACCCTCCATGATACCTATGACATCGACGTCCTCATCCGCAGTTTCTCCCACAACGGCCGCGACCTCATAGCCTGCCGCACCCTCCCCAAATGCACCTGCAAGTAGCAAGTTGAAAAGCAACGTTCCCACTTGACTCTAATCGAAACACCCCCATACGCCTGCCCATATTCCTACGTTATTGCAGAAAGAGTATCCTTTGACTCATCTACGTGCAGCTCTGTAACTCTTTCCGTCATTGCGAGCCGCGCCTGCGCGGCGTGGCAATCTATGCAGTGAACTCTTATTGTTGGTAGCTTGTCACAGCGCATAAACTCACATCTGCCGTATAATTGCGAAGGCATTGGCCAACGGATGAGAGGCTCCCATGACCGCAACCAAGATCAACCTGCTCAACGACTACAACTACGTGGCACACCCCTCCGTTCTGGAAGCTCTGCAGGCTTACCAGGATGACAGGTTTGTGGGATACGCGCTTGACCCTGTCTCAGATGACGCGCGGGCAACCATCCTTGAGCTGGTAGGCCTACCTCAGGCTGAGGTGCATTTTGTCACCGGCGGCACCCAGGCAAACCTCATCACCATCAGCGCGGCGCTGCGCCCTCACGAGGCGGTGATCGCTGCCTCCTCCGGTCACATAGTGGTGCATGAGACCGGCGCGATCGAAGCCACGGGACATAAGGTGCTTACCCATGACTCTGCAGACGGCAAGGTAAAGCCTGAGGCAGTGCAGGCCCTTGTCCTGGCACACAACAATGACCACATGGTTAAACCGCGGCTGGTCTACCTTTCCCAGACAACCGAGCTCGGAACCGTCTACACGCTCGCCGAGCTGCAGGCGCTGCGAGCCGTCTGCGACGAGCTCGACCTGCTGCTTTTCGCCGACGGTGCACGGCTTGGCTGCGCCTTGACTGCCGATAAATGCGACCACAACCTGGCTCAAATGGCTGAGCTGCTGGATGCCTTCTACATCGGAGGCACCAAGAACGGCCTGCTCTATGGCGAGGCCCTGGTGCTTTGCAATCCCATCCTGCAAAAGGACTTCCGTTACCAGATAAAGCAGCGCAGCGGGCTCTTGGGTAAAGGCTTCATACTGGGTATCCAGTTCCAGGCTTTATTCAAGGATGACTTGTACTTCAAGCTGGCCCGCCAGGGAAATGAGAGGGCGGCAGAGCTCGATACCGGCCTCAAGGCCCTGGGCTACAGCTTTGAGGTTCCCACAGAGTCCAACCAGGTCTTCCCCATCCTCAACAACAAGGCCATCTCAACCCTTGCCGAGAAGATCGAGTTCAACCTGATAACCCCTCTGGAGAATGACCAAAGCTCCATCCGCTTTGTAACCACCTGGCAAACCACCCCAGAAGAGATCCAAGCTACTCTCAGCCTAATGGAGCGTTTGTCACCCCGGGCTTGACCCGGGGCCTACCCCAGCGGATGCAGAATCACGGCGGTTGTCGTCCACAAGACTTGCACTGCGACACTACCCGGAACCAACCTCCAGCAACTCCAAGACTCCAGCAGGCACATCACCTACATCAACAATCCTCCAACCCACCACCAGCTGCTTGCTGGCGCTTACCCGCAGATACTCGCCCGGCTGCGGCATGGGTTCACCGCGGTAGTAATCACTCTCGGGACTGTAGACACTGAAATTGACGGTTTTCGCCTCGCCCTTATCGTTATAGGCAACCAAATCATATTCCACCGCTGGGCCCATGTCGGCACGTCCGTCCATGGATGGCCTGGGACCAGGGGTAACGTTATAGTCAAGGGGAACAACCGCATAGTAGTCTGTGCCCACATAGCGGTCGTCATAGTACTGCTTGCCCCAGATGCCCACAGCCACCACCACCAAAGCGACCACAGCGACAATAACCCAGAACACCGGCTTCTTCTTCATGTTCAGAACTCCATCTCTTTCTTGTGGAAGGCCAGCGCTGACAGTGCGGCGGCGACCGCCACATAGAGCACATATGCGATGCACGGCAGGAGCAGGGGCCCGCCCAGCAGAAGGCCGGTCACCATCCGATCCGTGATGCCAAGGATCAGATAGTCCGCCAGCAGCGGCACGAACATCTTGACAAACACCGTGAGCATGGAGCTGATGAGGTTGAACGCCAGGAGGATGTAGAGGACAAAGGCAAAGGTCCCCCGCTGCAGCCCATAGACCACTATGCCTGACAGAGCGGCAAAGGCCAGGGTCAGAAGCAGCGCCCTGAGCGCGAACAGGTAGACCGTGGCCATGTTCGCGGCTGATCCCGGCCAGCCCAGTACCGCGTAGAGCGCACAGTGGAAAAGCGGCATAAGCCCGTAGAGGACCGCACATGACACCAGCATCAGAATGAGTTTTGCCAGCACAAGTCCTGTCTTGCTCATGCCAAAGCCTATGAGGGTGGTCAGGTTCTTAGAGCTCAGGTCGTCGGTATAGAGCGCTGCGAAGAAATAGCCGCCCACCAGCGGTGGTAAGAAGGTGAACAGGTCCACCGCGTGGCTGATCAGGGAGTCTGGGGTGAAGCCGCCTGAGCGGACAAAGGCGAACAGGGCGTAGAGTATCGCCAGGCCGGCAAGATAGAGATACATGCTCTTCTTATGCAGCAGGCGATAGATCTCGCTGCGCAGATATCTCAGCATGAGGGGTCACCCCCAATCAGGCGCACAAAGTATTCCTCCAGGGTGGTCTCCTGCCTGTGCAGGTCATAAAGCTCCACGCCGCTGTCTATGAGCGTGCGAGCGATCAGATGGCTCTGGTCAAGGTGGGTGGTCAGCTTCAGTTGGCTTGCCTTACCTTTGCCCTTGCCCGCTGCCGGCGCTTGTGACTCTTGGATAACCGGCTCCCGCGATGATGAGAAACCCGGCTCCTGTGGCTCCTGTGGCTGTTGGATACCTAGGACCTGTAATGCAGCCCATGCCTTCACAGCATCATCAACCTCTATGAGCAGGGACTTCCTGGTGTGCTCATGCAGGTCATGATGGGTGATCTCCTGCACAAAGACACCCTCTTCGATGAACCCAAAGCGCGTGGCGATCAGATCGAGCTCGCTGAGGATGTGTGAGGAGATCACAAAGGTGGTGCCCGTCTGTGCGTGGATGCCGGTGATGACTTCCCGCATGTCGATGATGCCCTGCGGGTCGAGCCCGTTGATGGGCTCGTCCAAAACCACCATGGCAGGCGAGCCAAGCAGCGCTCCCGCAATGCCCAACCGCTGCTTCATGCCCAGGGAGAATTCCTTGAAAGGCTTCTTCACGCCGTCAAGGCCAACCAGCATAAGCAGCCGCCCTACCTCCCCTTTGGCCTTGATACCCTTGACCTGGCAGAGGTATTCCAGGCTTTCTTTGGGATTCAGATAAGAGAAGAAGGCGGGATTGATCATGAAGCCCATATGATGCCGGGCGGCTCGCAGGTTCTGGGTCTGACCGTTGATCTCAACCTCGCCCGAGCTTGGCCTGGCAAGCCCCATGATGCACTTGAGCAGCGTGGTCTTCCCAGCCCCATTACGCCCAACCAGCCCATAGATGTCCCCCTGCCGCACGGCAAGCGAAACATCCTTCAGCGCAAAGAACTCGCCGTACTTCTTGGTTATCGCATGGGTCTTCAGCATATTCTTTCCATTGTCCGATTGCTCTTATCCAGGCTGCGTATCAACATTCCTATCAGCTCTTTTCGCAGCACAGCAACTCTCTAAATTGGCTATTGCTTAAACAATTATACTTCGCTTCAGGGGATTTTGATTACCTGAGCAAACCGATAAGTTTACTGCTTAAACACACAGCTTGCTTGTATAAAACGGAAGTCTAGGCTTGGGTTCAAGTCCCGTACATCCAGCCATAAGGCAACAAAAGACCCCTGACGGGGTCTGTTGTTGCCTTATGGCGGGATGTACGGGACTTGAACCCGCGACCTCTGGCTTGACAGGCCAGCGCTCTAACCAACTGAGCTAACACCCCGCATGGATGCCTGCTAAAAAGCAGCGGACGTAATGATACTCATAAACCTATACCTGTGTCTACCAATTATCCACCAATTCGCCCAGATGAAAGGAAACACCGCTATAGTGGAAGACTGCACCACACCCACCTACCATCCTCCACACTAAAAGGAGCTTCATGGGCAAGATAAGGACAATACGCAGCGGCGGACAGACCGGCGCAGACAGAGGAGCGCTTGAAGCAGCAAGACAGCTTGGCGTCCCCCTGACAGGCTGGTGCCCTCTGGGCGGTCTGGCGGAGGACTACCCCAACCCCCCTGGGCTGCTGCTCCCCTTCCCTGAACTGGTAGAGACCACCACCAAGAACTACTACCAGAGAACCGCGCTCAACGTCCGCGACTCAGACGCAACCCTCATACTGCTTCTGAAGACCGTCACCAAGTCACCGGGAACCACATTCACCATCGAGGCCGCTCAGCGCTATAAGCGCCCCTGCCTTGTGCTCGACCAGGTCGACGTTCCAAAAGCCATCACCTGGCTCGACAGCCTCGGCAATGACCTGGACCTTAATGTAGCGGGGTCAAGAGAGCGCTTCTGCCCCGGCGTCCGCGACATGACCCACACCCTGGTGTCAGGGTTGCTCAAGCACTACCTCCCCTGCCTCGCCCAGGGCAGGATCGTCCTGGCCTCAGGCTCGCCCAGAAGGCTCGACATCCTACGCGCGCACGGCATCGAACCGCTTGTCATCCTACCGCAGATCGTAGAAGACCTGCCCACCGTCAGCTCAACAGCTGACCTCGAGCAAGCAGTCCGCAGCCTTGCCCTCGCCAAAGCGCAAGACGTCTACCAGCGCATACATCAGGACTCCCTGCCAACAGGGCGCATCTCCTTCATCATCGCCGCTGACACCGTAGTCTTCAAAGAGCGTGTCTTAGGAAAGCCTGACGATAAACCTGAGGCCATTGCTATGTTGGAGTTCCTCCGCAATAGCGACCACCAGGTCTTCACCGGCGTCGCCCTTATCGAGGCCAGCACCGGAGCAGAGCAGACCCTCTGTGACATCTCCACTGTCACTTTTGGCGACTATACACGCTCAGACATCGAGGACTTCATCGACGCAGAGCAGCCCTTCGACAAAGCTGGCTCCTACGCCCTTCAAGGTGTCTGGGGCGCCAATATAAAGAACGTCGCTGGAGATCGAGAGAACGTCATCGGCCTCCCCTGGCATAGGATCGCAAGTCTGCTGAGCCCAGAGACAACAGCCAGCGAGGTTGAACCAAACCCCTCTGTATAAGCAAATTGCGGTAGACTGTGAACTGACATATCCGGGATCTTTGGGAGCGCCCTATGGCCGAACAAGTGCAGGTAGTCGACCGAATCCTCGACATACTCGAATACCTTTCGCTCACCCAGGGGGAGCGCGGGCCCACTGATATCTCTGAAGCGGTCGGCCTGAGCAAGAGCACCGTGCACCGTCTGCTCTCAACCATGCACCAACGTGGTTACGTTGACAAGAATGAGGCAGAGGGAACCTACCGCATCGGCATCAAGCTGGTGGAGTTGACCTCAAACTACATCAACAACCTCGAACTGCAGACTGAGGCGCGCCCCATCCTCAATGAGCTCCATGATAAGCTCGGCCTCATAGTGCATCTTGGCATCCTTGACCGCCATGAGGTTGTCTACGTTGAGAAGATGGATATAGCACCCAACCTCCGACGCTATGCGCAGATCGGCCTGCGTGTTCCTGCGCAGTGCTCGTCACTGGGAAAATGCCTGCTTGCCAGCCTGTCTGGGGAGGAGCTCACGCTCGCCATGGCTGATTGCAGTTTTGAGTCCTATACAGATAACACCATCGCAGACATGGCTCGGTTCAGGGAACATCTGCGTGAGGTAAGACAACAGGGCTGGGCGATTGACAACGGGGAGTATCTGGTCGGACATCGCTGCATAGGCGCTCCAGTCTTTGATTACCGGGGAGAGACAATCGCAGCAGTAAGCGCAAGCGGCCCGCTTTCCCTGCTCCCCGATGATCGTATCCCCGAGGTAGTGCTCCAGGTCAAACAGGCCGCTACTCAAATCTCAAGACAACTCTGCTACTTTGGCTTCAGGGACTGAATCCCCCGCCAAAGTCGCCCAAATACTGCTTCTATCCCACAATGTTCTTCAGCACAATGGTTTTCAGTTGCGTGACCTCGTCAAAGGTCGAGAGCACACCTTCTGTCCCAATGCCGGAGAACTTGTATCCGCCAAAGGGCTGCTCAAAGCTGCGGAAGAAGCTTGCGCCATTGATGACAACTCCCCCGCACTCCAACTTACGCGCAACGTTCCAGGCGGTTTTCGCGTCACGGGAGAACACGCAGCCACTCAGGCCAAAGATGGATGAGTTGGCAATCTCAATCGCCTCTTCAACTGTGTCAAAGCCTATGACGGGCACCACCGGGCCAAAGATCTCCATGTCCTTGGCTACGTCAGCTGTCTTGGGGACATCGGCAATAACGGTTGGCTCATAGAAGGCGCCGTTGCGGTTGCCGCCCAACACAATGCGCCCGCCCTGCTCAACGGTGAGATCCACCTGTGAGGCAACCTTGACGGCAGCAGACTCGCTGATCAGACAGCCGATTTCGGTATCATCATCAGCAGGGTCGCCCGCCTTGATCTTCTTGATGCGCTCCACAGCCTTCTGTGTGAACTCATCTTTCAGGCTGTTGTGGATGATGAACCGCTTCGAGGCACAGCAGACCTGACCGGTGTTGTACATGCGTCCCCAGATGAGCTCCTCTACCGCAAGATCGACATCTCCATCTTCGCAGACGATAAAGGCATCGTTGCCGCCAAGCTCCAGGGCGATATGCGCCAGATGGTCAGCGGCGGCGTGGTAGGTCTCGATTCCCACCGCTGTCGAGCCTGTGAACGTGATGCCGTGTACGTCCGGGTTGGCACAGAGCCAGGCGCCTACGGTGGAGCCTCGGCCGGTCAGTATCTGGATTGCACCGTCAGTGACACCAGCCTTGACCAGCAGCTCGGTGAGCATGCACAAGGTGAGCGGGTTGTCTGTTGAAGGTTTCACAATGGCAGCATTGCCTGCGAGCAGGGTTGGAGCCACCTTCTGGTCGAACAGGTCACAGGGGAAGTTGAACGGGATGACGCAGGCAAAGACACCAATGGGCTCACGCATGGTCAAAAGGATGTTATTCTCCTGGTTCTTCTCACAGCCGTTTGGGAGCACCTCACCATAGAGGTGCTTCGCCCGCTCAGCAAAGGCGGGAAACGAGATGAAGATATTGGCTATCTCGCCACGCGCCTCGGTAATGGGCTTGCCCGTCTCGTTAGATAAAGTGCGGGCAAGCTCCTCCTTGTTCTCCTGCGCCAGCGCAACAAACCTCATGAGGATCTCCGCGCGTTCATGCATCGGAACCTCACCCCAGATCTTTTGAGCCTGCACGGCCTTGCTCACCGCAAGGTCAACATCCTCTTTTGTGGCAGCAGGCACGGTATCGATCACCGCACCGGTTGCCGGGTTCAACACCTCGATAACCTCGCCGTTTGAGGCATCAACTGATTTGCCTCCTATTATCATCTTCATAGCGACATCTCCCTATTTACTGATTGCGGTGTACGAGAGCATCAAGCCGCCTGTGGTGTTGTTGCCGTCATCCTCATAGCCATATTCGCCAAAGGTGAACTCCATCATGAACGGCACATCACCCGCGACTGCCTTCACCGCGTCTACAACCTCATCAATGCGCTCGCCAACACCAGCGCGGCGCCCTCCACAGTGAACCAGATGGTAGGCAGCCGCTGGCCCGGGCAGGCCCTCCTGCAAGGCGACAAGCGTCTCTGAAGCAGATGCGATGAGCTCATCGACGGTTGCCTCCATGCGGATAACCGCGGTCTTCTCCGCAAGGTTGGCGCCTATGGCCATGGAGCCGTCCTCATTGCCGTTCATCGGATGACGGATGGCAATCAGGTCACCCAGGCGGTCCTTCACGCCAAGCGGCGAGGTGATGGTGGCCACCAGCAGGTTGCCGCCCGCAAGGCTATCGGGGTCAACGTCCACCCATTTGGCATACTGCTCCACCGCAGGGATGCCGTTGATCTCCATGAGGGTACGCTTGCCGTCGACCTTGGTGATGAGCCCAACGTCTGCTGTCTCCCTATAAGCGCCGGTGAACAGGTTCTTCATGGGCTTGTCGGTGTAGAAGAAGGCTACGGCCACGCCGTCCGGGAAGACCCTGTCACCTGTATATAGGCTCCATTCACCGGCGATGGCGTTGTCAGCTGCAGAGCCACCGAACATGGGAACGCGCCCTATCACACTGGTTATGCCTTTGAGGTATTCTTCTTCCTCGCCCGGGGACGCAACCATGTAGAAATAATCTGGAGGAGCATTGCGGTTGGCTTTTGTCATGGCTTGGAACGCTACGTCCTGCCCGGTCTGCCGCGCTGAAGCTCCTCTTGGCAGACCCGATACTCCAACCACTGCGTCGGCGTCGGCAAGGGCAAGTATGCCCACAAAACCGCTGTCGCCGGAAATGAACCCATCGCCACACACCACGCCGGTGAACGAGGTGTTGCCGATGAGCGGAACCTCTGGTAGTTGCTCTTTCACTCCCGCGAGCATCTCATTGATGTCATACGCAACACTTGCGTACACAAATGCCAGCTTGATGCCGTCAAGTCCTTCGGTTGCCATTGCAGCTGCCTGGATGCCGGCGGTTTTTGCGTCATCAGCGACGCTGTGGCCAACGTTTGCCTTCATGGTCACGCACCTCCCTTTCGATAGGATTGATTTTTCGACGCCTTGTTGAGGTTCATCCTGCCTGACACGGCGCCTTGTTTTGCAGGATGGCTTCATTGTAAGTTGCGGGGAGGAAAGCACAACAGCGGTTGTCCCAGGTACCAAAACTCCCGTTCCACCCTGTGGGACACAGCTACAAACCCTTTTCGATTACGAGACATTGGACGTAGGTAGGAAATACTGTATACAGTTACTCTTGCTCACTCTTGAGGAACATATCAGTAGTTGAATCGACAAAAGAGAGGGTCTTGTCATGGATGAAACAGTCTGTCAGTCTTCTCTTTCTAGATTTAACAGTAGGT
>WRHL01000015.1 GCA_009783245.1 Coriobacteriia bacterium | reverse complement strand
GTGGAGACTTGGCCATTGAGCGTGTTCCTTGGTGTGTCCCATCCCATGAAGAGCACATCTGCCTCAGCCGTGAATGAGGCGGTTGACCAACAGGGCCAGATGTTGGTGAGGTCCTGCTCGAATTTGAGGCCAAGGGTATACTGGGGATTTCCGCCACCACTGTGATAGGTGATACCGCCAAACGTCATGGTGCGACCAGGAGTAAAGATCCCATCGCTCACGTAATCCAGGTCGAAGACAACCTGGTACACATTCCTTTTATAGTAGACGTTCACCACCGAGGTGCCGTTGGCCAATATCTCAACATTCATGACTTCTTGGAATGTGGAGTATATCATCGCAGTGCTGCTGTTCTGTGCGTCTGCGCTGAGCCCGGTAACAGTGGTCATGGTCTTTGGTAGGCCGGTTCCCACCTCAGTGTAGGCATAGATATAGTCAGCCTGGTTCCCTGGCGTTGGTGTGCCGATAAGATCGGGCCTCTCTACCCAATAGACAATGGTGTAGTCGACAAACACGGGTGTCCAGACAGCATAAAGCGTAAGCATGCCCTCAACCGGGGTCCCAAAGTCATAGGGGGCTCCCTCTCTGACCGTTGACCAGTGGCTGAAGTCATAGCCCAGTTTGCTTGGCTCCTCGGGCTCTGTGGCCGTTTCGCCATTAGTGACTATCTGATAGGGCACCGTGGTGCCGTCTGAGACAAAGAAGACAAACCATTCATTGGTGAACCAGGGGGACAGGGTCAGGTCGCGTGTACAGAAACTCCCAAAGCCGGTGAACGGCGCCGGTGGGGCTGAGTTGTTGAGGTAATCCTCTTCTGCATACCAATAGGCGAGGCGCATGTTCGGGTCGGGGTTGGTAATGAGGATGTCTGGTCTGATCAGCTCAAGGGAAAGGACGCGCATTTCTGGGGTGAGCGTTTCAGTATGACGAACATCGCCATAGTAGTCTTTATACCGCACCAGGAACTCATTGCTGAAGAAAGCATACAGGGTTATCTCTGCGGTGATCGGTGTGTCGAAGTTGTAGGCGATGAAGTCATTGGCGTCTGTAGACCAACCCTTGAAACTGACTGCATCGGTCGGCCAGTACTCAAGGCCCTTTGGCGGGACGCCGGGATCTCCGCATGCGGTATCCTCTTCAACGTCGAGCGTCTGCCATACCACTCCGTTGGAGATGAAGGTGACGGGAATCAGGCCAAGGATGCCAAACGCGATCTCCTCTTCGCCTTCCGCTTCTTCACCTTCCTCCTCCTCGCCTTCTTCCTCTTCTCCAAGGTCTTCAGACATCTCGAGGATCGACAGGAATCCGTCTTCACCAAAACCAGGCAAAGGCTCTTCCTCATCTGTCAGTGATTCCTCTGAAGACGTGTCTTCTTCTGAAGACGTGTCTTCCTCTACTGCGGTCGGCAGCGATGGTTCTTCTGACTCATCGCCTTCGTCCGCAGGCTCTTCTTCTTGTGCGGCAGGGCCATCATCCTCAGCTGCCTCGACAGCGCTGTCGGTGGTCTGCTCGTCCGCCATGTCCTCGAGTGCGATAATCGATGCCGCAGAGAACAAGGTCACCGTCAGCAGCAGTGACAGAACAACTGATAGAGTTTTCTTGAATGGAATAGCCCATACTTTGCGTGCGGGCTTCGCGCAGTGACGCCCCTTGGTGCTCATGTGATTCTCCTTGTCCTTATGGATAAGTTACAGAACCACCCCCCCTTGAGCTTATTCAATTATCTAATTACTTAGACCGATAAATTTTACTACTATCCCTATGAAAATACGAGACTTTTTTAGTAACTTTTTGTTAATCAGCTTATCATTTTTTAGAAACCATCGAAATATCTGGCATTTTCAAATGTGCATTTAAATAGCTGTTACCACTCCTTTTGCTATCTGAGCTGTTCCTATACAGTTTCAGTACTCGTTTTTCCTGGCGGTAATGACATCGAAAAGCGTATCCTGGTTGTTGGGGTTTCTGGTGTAGCTATTCCGATTTCCGGGTGTAGCCATGATATGGCTACACCCGGAAACTCAGTCTCATAACTCCTTCTTTGAGACAGGATCAGCAGACGATCCTCTTCTCTTTTCAAACTCATCTTCCGGATGCGGATGATGCATTATCATTTCATTTTGACTTGTTTGTCATCCTTCTCCAGAACAATGAGGATGAAGATAAGTGTTATCATTTTCCCGTAGGTTTTTTTAGTTTCTCGGACTCAGGAGGTTACGATATGGCAGAGAACCAAACCCCCGCAGGATGGTATGCAGACCCCGCCGGTGACCAGACAAAGCTTCGCTATTGGGATGGGCAGCAATGGACCGAACAGCTGACGGACGCAGGAGTCCCTGAGGCTTCTTCCTATGCCTCCCAGACAACTGTACCAACTTATGAGGCTTCTTCGGAAATACCTGCTCCCTCGTATGCCGCCATGCCCCAACAGCAGGCGCCCTATGATTACCAGCAGGCACCAGGCGCCCCAGCCGGCAATACTGTAGCAACCGCTGGCAAGGATCCTAAGGCCTTTGCCATTGCTGGACTCATCTGTGCTATCGTCGGTCTGCCGATCACCTTCTTTGTGATGATCCTCCTTGGTTTGATCCTGGGCATCATAGGTGTGGTCTTTGGCATCAGGGGGCGTAAAAGCAGCATGTCCGCTGTAGGAACAGCCTCATTGGTGGTTGGTATTATTACCGTTGTGCTTTCCTGCGCCGCATGGGGCATCAACTTCTTTGCCATCCTCTAGCCTCTGACAGGGTACAACCGCCAACATAGTGCGATGTGATACACTTTCGTGTCACGCGGAGAAGTCGCGTAGTCCGGCCGAGCGCGCACGATTGGAAATCGTGTAGGCGTCAAAAGCGCCTCGAGGGTTCGAATCCCTCCTTCTCCGCCACAATAGACCTCTGGAAGCCTATATGGTTTCCAGAGGTTTATTGCTTGCCGATAGGAGGGATTCGAACCCTAATCTCTTTTCTAGACCCACAGCGATAAGAGGAGCATCGAATGCAGGCGCGAGCGTGAAATCAGTTTTGCCAGGTTCGTTATCGAGGACTGTTTGAGCTGTGAAACAGCGAGTTCCGCAGATGAACCTGGGAAAACGGATTTCGGGACGCGAGTCTGCTGAGATGCTTCCTCTTATTACCTCCCCCCCTGCTCCATTATTGTGCCCAAAAAAAGCGCAACACGGAGAGTGGGGAGGGTCCCTCCGTGTTGCTTTAGCCTTCGCCTCTGCGGGAGGCGTCTGCTAACCTGAGTTAGGCGGCCTCAACGCCCATGGACTCAAAGGCCGCTTCCTGCTGCTCGTCATCCTTGTCGGCCTTCTTGAATGCAAAGACCATGCCTACGATCTCAAGCACAAAGATGATGGCATTGACAATGGTCCAATTGTCTACCAGGACCATAAGATTACGCATATCCTCGGTGATGAAGAAGAATACGATACCCAAGACACCCATGACCAGAGCCAGAACCAGCCACAGGGGACGGATCTTCTTCTTTTTGCCTTCCTCCTCCTCGGTGCGCTGAGCGTAGGACATCTCCTTGTACGCATACGCGCCTGCTTGCTCATCCTCATCCTCGTCCTCGTCGCGCTTCCTGAGAAGCAGTGCGCGAATGGCCCAGATGATGGCGAGGATGACGCCCAGAATGGCCAGGATGAGATTCACCAGTGCCCAGACCATGTTGTTGTGTGAGCCGCCGTGCAGTGGGACCTCCTGCCCAAAGATGGTGAAGATGGGAACCCCTTCCTGCCTGAGCAGCTCAATCAAGCCTCCGCCCAAGGGGACACCATCGGGCACCAGGGTCTCTATGGAGTTGGGTACGTAGAGAGCCGTGACGGTGATGTTAGCAGTGATGTTGGTGTAGGAGCGGTCCCATCTGTCAAAGGTGTAGGCTGCGCGGGTGGGGTTGGACGGAGCGGTGGCGTTGCCGCCACGGTCAACTTCCTCTGACTTAAGCAGGTTTCCGTTCCAGTCTACAAAGCGAACAGTGAAAGTGGTTGGCGGTGTGGGCGGATTCACCTCATTCCATTGAGCGGTGTAGGTCACATCGCCTGTAACGGTTGCTGCTTGTGCGGGCGACCAGCCGGCAAAACTCCAACCGGTATCACCTGGGGTGGCGGGAGCCGCCGGTGTTGCAGCGCCCAAAGCAAGCCCGGCGGTTGTCTGCGCAGTGAAGGTCCCATGATCTCCGGGTGCATAGGTCACAGAGTAGGTGACAACCGTCACAGGGATGAGCGTCCAGTTGGCTGTGACGGTCACGTTGCTGGCCGGCATGGTGAAGCCGGCTGATGCGGTGTTGGCAAGCGAGATGGCGCCTGCCTGTACTGTCCAACCGCTGAAGTTGTAGCCTGCACGGGCTCCCGCGTTGACGGTGACCGCCGTACCTGCCGTGTAGCTACCCGCTCCCGTTGTCGCGGCATAGCTGCCGTTGACGGTGACGGTGTAGTTGGTAGGCGGCACAAGCGTCCATTGTGCGTAGAGGATGACATCGGTGTTGAGCTGCCACGGGGTGAAGCTCTGGCCATCGCTGTAGGCTGTACCACCGCTGCCACTGGCTACTGTGTTCCAGCCAGAGAAGGTGTAGCCGGGCCTTACAAAGGCGTTGGGCGTGAGCGTAAGGCTTTGGCCAAAGCGGGCAGGCTGATCCGCCATGGTGCCGGTACCGCCATTGGCCCTATAGCTAATAACCGTGAAGAAGTTGGTTGTGGAGAACTGCGCCACCAGGGTGGTGTCACCTGTAATCACAAAGAGGTCGTCCGGCCAATAGAGCGTGTTGGTGGCATCGCCTGAAATCCGCCAACCGTAGAAGTACTGGTTCACCGGTGCGACAAGACCGCTGCCACCGTCGAGTGCGCGGGCCTGCGCGTTGAAGTCATAGCCACCAGGATGAGGGTCAACAGGCACCGTGCCGCTGCCAAGCCCGGGATCATAGGTGACGATGAACCCGGTGGTCTTCCAGGTTGCGTACAGATCGATGTCTTCCGTAACGGGAATACCAAAGTTGTACCTGGTGAAGCCGTGGCTGCTAGCCGGATCCAGATAGTAGAACCAACCTTCAAAGTAACCCTTTGCAGAGTCAAAGGTCACGCCGGGCTCATAGTCTGTGGGAGCCACGGCAAGCTTGCCTATCTCCACGCTCTGGTCCTTGCTGAGGTCGCTCCCTCCCACGCCGTCATAGAACTTGACGGTCTGGCTGGGCCCCTGCCAACGGGCATAGAGCTCAAAGTCGTAAGCAGGCATGCGGGTGCTGCCAAAGTCAACCGGTGTGTAATAATCTGGTTCCAGGTACCAGCCTACAAAGGTATAGGTAATGCCATCGAGGGTCTTGGTGGGATTGGCGGGCAGATAATCTTTCAACAGCTCCTCGAACATGATATCAGTGTAGTCCTTGCCCGGGGCACGGGCTCCCTCTATACCGCCCATGGTGTTGAAGCTCAGTTCAGAGCGCACACGCATATAGTAGAAGTTGAACTCTCCATTGGGCAGATCATCATTGATTAAATACTGGCCACAAGACTCCATACCGCTGAATACTTTAGCATTAACCGCAGTTGAGCTGCTGATAAGAATCTGAGAGTCTTTTTCGTTTAAAACAAAACCGTCAGCAGGAATTCCTGTAAAAAATGTATACTGCTCAAAACCTATTGGACGAGGTTCGATTTTATCTAGTGGGTCATCCGGTAGTGCCTCAAACCAGTAGTATACAAATTTAGGTATTGAAACCGAGTTAGCTGAAGCACGCAGCACCATCTGTGTGCCCGGGCCTTCTGGGATAAACTCCTCTGTCGCGGTTAACCCCTTAGTGGACCGCGAAGTCAAATTGGAATTCGTGCCTTGCCAACCATGAAAATAGAGGCGGTCAGGATCGTCATTATAAAAATCTGCATTCCAATTGCTTGGCCAGAGGTCTTCGATGTCCTGCTCATACTTTGCCGTGAATGAATAGAAGGTGGGGATTATCACCCCTTCTCCTTGGGAATAGGTGGTTCCACCTGTCCGTGGGAAGGTCATCTCTGAGTAGTAACCACTTCGTGGATCAAGGTTAAAGATGTAGGTGAAGACAGTACGGCTGTAATACACGTTTATCACCGTGGTGCCATCGCCTTCCACAACCTTGCTCTCGCCATGATGGTAGTCAGCAACAGAGTTAGTCCAACGATAACCTGAAACATAGATGCCGGTTAGTGTGGAAGATGTCTCTGTGCTGTAGTCCGCCACAGAACCGGTGGCCACATTGGTCACGATCTCGGATTTGTAGAAACTGTAGTTCAAAGGATCATAGCCGGGGTCGCCTGTGAAATTGGGCTTCTCGTACCAGTAGACAACGGTGTACTGGGTTGTTGCCGGTGTCCACACCGCATAAAGCGCCAGCACCTCGCTAGTGGTGGTTGCGGCAGTGACCGGCGCTGTGAAGTCGAAGGCTGTCGCACCATCCGGCTCGGTTGACCAGTGCACAAAGGTATAGCCTGCACGGGTGGGGTCAGTGGGCTGGGTGATGGTGGAGCCTAAGGCGACAACATCTGAAGTCACCGGTGAGCCCTCAGAGATGAAGGCAACGTAGAGCTGGTTGTTGAAGTGCGGCACCAGCACCATGTCCTTATCCGCTGTACGGGTCCCAAAAGTGAAGGGGATTGTGGGGCCCTCGCTCTCCTCGTACCAGTAGTCTAAGAACGTACCTGCTGGGGGCACGGCCTGCGCAATGGCCTCAGAAGAAGCGGCCACGGAGCTGCCGGCGCTGAGTTCGCGGGTGAACGTCACCTTGCCGCCGGGGGCATCCAGGTATTTGATCAGGTACTGCGTGCTGAAGCGCGCGGTGAGGGTGAGATCTGTATCAGCAGGAACAGTGAAGTCATAAGGCTCAATCGCGCCGGTCTCAAACCAGCCGCGAAAGGAGTTGGCGCCTGCGGGCCAGAGGCTCTTCTCAGGAATGAAGGGCGAGATCAGTTCGCCCTTCTCGATCAGCCTTTTGTCCTCATTGCCGTTGACAACAAAGGTGATGGTCACCCAGGTATCGGCAGGGTCCGCAAGCGGGAATATCTCTGTTAGCGCGCCGGGCGTGTTGGCTTGAGCGCCGGTTGGGGAATTCAAAGCAGCTTGGGTGGCCACAACTTCCAGGGCATCTGGATCGGTTGCGTCCAAACCCTTAAGGGATTCTGGATCTGACGGGTCAGCCTCTGACTCGTCCTCATCAGCATCAGGCTCTGTCTGGATTAGGACCGCAGCATCCTCTTCCTGCTCCTCTGCAAGCCCCTCTCCCTCCTGCTCTGGTTCTGTGGCAGATTCCTCCTCCTGCAGCTCCGCAGCCTGCAGCTCCGCAGCCTGCAGCTCTTCTGCTTCCAGCTCCTCGGCTTCCAGCTCCTCGGCTTCAGCCTGCAGTTCCTCAATCTGCCCGGCTTCAGAAAGAACGCCGCCCTCAATCACCTCGTCCTCGGCATACACCGCCAAGTATCCCGCAAGTGGGGTCAGGAACAATGTCGCTAACAACGACGAGACGAGCAATAAAGATAGAGCGGCTTTCTTCTTATTCCTTCTGCTGTACATGTCATCCCCTTCTCTTAACGGATATAAAAGCTGCGGCTGAGCCTGTAGGTGTAGTCCTTCTCGCCTTCCAGCAGAAAGACCAGCAGGTACTCGCCGCTTATGCCTTGCTCCTGCATCTGAATCAGCGCATCTTCAACAATGCCCCCCTCGCCACTGAAAAGAACGGCTCCTCCGTACATGGGGGTTATCATCCAGCCGTGCACGGTCATCTCGCCTGCACTGCTGCTTGTCACTGCTATAGCCTTTGTGGGGTTCACGTGCATCAGGATATCGCTCTCACCTGTGAATAGAACCGTTCCTTCGACTTCGGCTTCTTCTACAGCCACCAGATCTGCGATCATGGTGTCAGGAGGCTGCTCAAGGGCGTTGCCAACCCATATCCCTGTAGCAAGCATAGCGACCACAGCGACTGTCGCACCTACTGTCATCAGGATCCCTGACACACCGCCGGCTGCTGCACCTACTGCTGCACTAGCGCCTACTACCGCGCCTGTGCCCGCGGCCGCGCCGCCGATATACTCGATACATTTATTAACCGCCTGCTGGATCCATGCCCCGTCAATGAGCGACGCCTGCTCGGCTTCCTGTTGCAGGGCCTGTGTCAACAAGGGCCCCAGGGGCAACAGGGTCATGCCGCTTGCGATATTCCTGTTCCTTGCCTGTTCTTCCAGCTCACTTTTGATCTTGTCACGCGCAAGGTTCAGATATTGCGTTACATTGGATTTCGCTATACCCATCGTCGCTGCCGTCTCGGTGACCGACAATCCTTCGTAGTAGTGCAGCATGACAGCTTCCATCTGACGTTCAGGAAGCTTATCGATAATCGCCATGACCGCCCTGCGGTCTTCCGCCTTGAGGGCAAATTCCTGAGGCAGGAGCTCCTCGTCCTCTTCCAGGGCCGCATCGAGGTAATCCTGGAAACTAACTACGTTGTTGTGCTTTGCGTTCAGCGTCAGGTATCTGTTGGTCTCGTTCTTGATGATGCTGTTCAGCCAACCACCAAAGGCCTTTGGGTCTTTCAGGTCCTGTATCTTTGAGCAAACGCGGATCAGTATCTCCTGCGTTGCGTCCTCTGCATCCATCTTGTTGTGCAGCTTGCGCATTGCGCGGAACATTACGCTTTTCGCTATTGATTCGCACAGGGCGATCAGGGCAGCACGATCCTGCCGCATGGCCTTTTGCACTAGTTTCTCAAGTGCTGCCTTATCCGGTTTATTCCTTATCTGGACGCCCCGGCGCCACCTTTGCGATAATAGATTATCCATCCCGGTGTATTCGCTTGCCTCCCCAAATCTTCTGCCCTGGCGAGATTACCGCCTTTTCATATAGACCTCGGAAAAGACCATTTGTTACTATGACATCAGGAAATAATAAAGTATTTTTATCTAAATTGGTTAATAATCGGGCTTATTTGGGGGTTTTGGCTGATTTTTTGTGAGTTCTTAATTTGCTTGTATTGCTATCAATTTATGTTCCAGGAGCGCTTCTGTACGATGGCTGCAGCCTGCGCTGCGCAGGCATCGATTGCAGGTAGCGCTGTCAGTTCCTGTGGGTCGAAGGGTTCTCCCAGGCAATGCTCCAAAGCCTTGACGATAAGGAAGTCTGCTATACCCGGGTTCAGTGGCAGCAGGGGGCCAAAGAGATAGGAGCCTACGGCGTTATGGTAGCGGGCTCCCTCCGTTTTGTCCTCATTATTATTCCCGCCACCTTGGGTGACACGTGCCAAAGGGTTGATGCCGGCGCCCAGCCAGGTTCTGCCACTGTGGTTCTCAAAACCGACAATAACGCCGAACTGCTCGCTTTGAGCGATGACGTTGCCTGTGAGGCGTTGCGTGTTGTCCTGTGTATGCAGGTTGAAGATGGCTGCGCCTTCTATCTGTCGGTTGTCGATTGTTTGAAGGTAATTACCGAACAGCTGATAGCTTCCTCCTGTGACAAGGGCTGGTACTCCTGACTCGATGGCCTCCCGTAGGGGTTCTTTGATGCGGAGCAGATCGGATGTAACAGGTGAGTTGCTGGTTATCTGTCCCCCACCTCCAACGATGAGATCAGCCTGACTGGGGAAGGGGTCGCCAGGATGGAGCCTGACAAGCTTGGATGGGATACTGCGCCACTGTAAGCGGCGCTGTAGGGTCTGCAGGTTGCCAGCGTCTCCATTGACGCTCATCTCCCAAGGATAGAGCTGCACCAGGGTGAGAGCAGGAAATGCAGCGGTATGTGCCTGATTTGCCTGAGTGATCATAGGGATACCCGCCTTGCGTCTGCCTGGGTGCTGAGACGCGGACGCAGCTTTGTCATGGCTGTGTAGGTGCAGTAGATTTGCAGGGGTTGCGGGGCGCCTGACAGCGTGTCTCTGCAGGTCAGCAGGCAGTCAAGGGCGGTCAGCGGGTCGGACTCCACCTGATGACAGGGCACCTCGTCATAGCCTAGTCGCAGCGCCATATCCCAGGCGCGTGTGCCGCTTACCAAGGCGACACCAGGCTTTCTGAGTGAGCTGAAATCTACGTCAAAGAGCCAACTCACGTCGCGCCCGTCACCTATGTCGTCGTTTATCACAATCATGGTGGCGCTGTTGCTGGGGTCGAACGACTCCAGCGCAAGTCGGAAACCACCTGCGTTCTTCACCAACACCATCTCAACAGGTTGACCTTCTATGACAAAGGACTCGCCACGCCCAAATGCGCTCTGCACCTGGGCAAGCGCCTCAATGAGTTGCGCGTTGAGTTGACTGTTGTGCTCCTGCTTGTCTGTACCGTCCCTCTGGGAGAGGATCTCTTTGGTAAGCGCGAGGGCTGCCGCCGCATTGTAAGCGTTATAGACGCCCTTAAGGGTAAGCGCCGTAGTAAGGGTTGAGCCGTCTATCTCAAAACTTGCCCAGCTGCCGTCAACCGCAGCGAGTTCCACTGCGGCATGAAGCCGTTCATCTAGTATGGCTACACCTGCGTCCAACTGGGCTTTCTCTTCTTTTTGAATGAAGTCATCCCGTAGTTGCGGAGCAAGCCCAAACCAGAGCAGCCGTGCCTGCGGAGGTGGGGTGGTGGCAAGTTCTACCAGATGCCGGTCTTCTCGGTTAGCGATAACAGCGCCTGTGGTCATGTGAGCGACCTGCCTGAGTAGCCGGGCGGTGTACTCCACCGTCCCAAAGCGGTCGAGCTGGTCAGGCATGACATTGAGTAGCAGCGTATAGCGCGGAGGAACCCGTTTAGCGAACTGGACTGCATGGGCCTCGTCGAGCTCAAGCACGGCGATGTCGGCGTCAAGGCGGCCACCTAAAGTGATCCTGCTCAGAAGTGCAGCAATGACACCACGCATGAAGTTGGAACCGGAGTCATTGGTCAGCACGCGGAGGTTCTGTGACTGAAGCAGCTCGGTGACTATCTTGGTGGTGGTGGTCTTGCCGTTGGTCGCACTGATCACTACAACGCCACAGGGTAGGGAGCCAAGTACCTTGGGGGCAAAGCTGGGTGCGACCTTGTCCACGACCAACCCGGGGAAAGCCGAACCGCCGCCACCCCTCAGACGAGCGAGCGCTT
The DNA here is from genome assembly GCA_009783245.1 of Coriobacteriia bacterium. Classification (GTDB taxonomy): domain Bacteria; phylum Actinomycetota; class Coriobacteriia; order Coriobacteriales; family UBA8131; genus WRHL01. The sequence goes on along the minus strand of WRHL01000015.1, from coordinate 20,876 downwards.
GCACGGTCTTGCCCAGTGCGATGACAAAGGGGTTGTTGTAGGCACGGGATCGGTCAGTCACAGGGCGGGCTTCTTTCTGACGTATGGTGACATGCTCAATACATATTATAGGCGAAGCAGCAACGCGCTTATCGTGATGCTCTATAATGGGTCTTTCTGCGGAGAGATGGCAGAGCGGCTGAATGCGGCGGTCTCGAAAACCGTTGACCCTACGGGGTCCGGGGGTTCAAATCCCCCTCTCTCCGCCACAGTAAATCCAGGGAAGCCTTCATGGTTTCCCTGGATTCACTGCTAGTTTCACTTGCACCGTGACACAAATCCGGGAGTTCCTGTCGCAAAAGTGGCGCAATGTACGATTTCCCAGCTGCCTCTTCAAGGCTATTTGCTACTTCATATCTAAACCTGCTAGTAGGTGGATTGTCAGTTGAGAGGGCTATTATGGAGCCCTGCGATGAATCGTACATTACGCCACTTTTGCGACAGGAACTCCCGGATTTGTGGCAAGCGATCCCTTTTTTTAGTCTTCAAGGTGGTAGGTTGCTGCGGCGAAAGTCAATTGCTTTCCCCATTTATTGCGCTGAATGCTTAATAAATGGGAATCTTGTATTCCGCGAGCGCCTCGCCATTATTATCTTGCTCGACGTACGTGAGGTGGGCGTTCCTCAGGTTGCCTGCAATCTCTACCACCACATCATAGTTAGCTGTCTCTCCAGCAGCCAAGGTGAATTCCTCTGGCATCATCTTGACGCTGCGGGGATCCATCGCCCAGACATAACTGCTTGAAGCATCGTCGTGGACAAACCAGTCAAAAGTGCCAAACGGTTGTGGCGTATTTGTCGTGTTGGTTATGGTGATGTTCGCGATGACAAGGATATTTCCATCACGTGCCGAGAAGCTGCCTTCCGCTGACGTGGTGTTGTCATAAGATGAAGCGGTGGTCAGCGAGTTGACGGTAAAGGTGAACCATTTGGTCGCGCACTCCTGGTTGAGTTCAGCGATAACCACTTCAATGGTTTCCTGCTTCTCTTCACCGGTGGTTTCCTGCTGCTCTTCTGTTGCAGAGGACTCCTCTTCTGCGACACCCTTGGTATTCTCCTCATCCTCTTCTGTGCCGGTATAGAAAGGTTTGTCCCCGTTCTCTTGCGTAATGGTACCGCTGCCTAAATGATCGTTGACCTCAGTGACTATCGCAGCAATAAGGAACACCCACATAACAGCGATGAGGAGGGCTACCGTAGAAACGATGATGGCGATAATGGAGAAGACCTTAGGACCTCTGCCGCCCTTTGCCCGAACCAACGCTATGATACCTAACACGATACCTGCGAAAATAGGCACAAAGGCAGCATAGTTGACAAAGGGAATCCAAGATAAAGCAAGTCCAATCACACCTAGAACGAGCGCGATGATGCCAAGGGCCTTGCCCTTCTTTGGCTTAGGTTGCCCAGGCTGCTCCACATACCACCCTGCCTGCTGTTCTGTCATTTTGCCTCCAATGGAAGAAAGCAGCTCTTGCTCAGCTGCGCCTCTTTGTATCGTAGAGCCAGCGGGTGAAGTTCTTCTCGAGAAGGGTTTGATGGACGCCGCCGTTATCGAGTATGGCAGCATGGAATTCCTTGAGGTCGAAGGCGTCACCCAGAATGGATTGGGCTGACCTGAGCATCCAGAAGAACTCGAGAGGACCAAGGCCATAGGGTACGGACACTGTGGGTGAGGCCGCTATGTTGCAGAAGAGCTCCTCTGCATAATCACCCATGCCCCAACCGTCAAGGAACGCCTCCATGTCCCAGACATCCCATCCCTCATAGTTGACACCAAGGTCAAGGCGCGCCTGAAGTACGCGCATGAGCAGGTCAAAGGCGTAGATTGCCTGAGCCTCTTCTGCGGTGAACCCCATATAGAGAAGGGCGTAGTACTCGCTGTACACCGCATAGCCCTCGGCATAAGCAGTGCTGTCAACCAGCATCTCGATGGGATGGGGGTTTGTCAGGCCAAAGTAATTATATTGGTAGAGGTGTCCCGGGAAGGACTCGTGGGCGAGTGTCTTGCCCAGGTCGTAATGGTCCCTGATGTTCTGTGGGTAGTACTTCATGCGGTTCTCGGTGAGGTCGTCCACGGGAGCCATGAGATAGAAGGCTGTGAACATGCTGATGACCTCATCATCAGAGGCGGCATCCACCACAAAGGGGCGTGTCCCGATATCCGGGAAATCCTCGCCGACTCTGGTGTTGAAGTACTCGATGATCCCCGTTGCGTCCTTTGGGAGGTTCTTTTTGGCGATGCTCTCCCTTTCATCGAAATCAACAAAGACGGAGCTGGTGAAGAAAGTCATATAGACGCTGATCATGGCGTCATCCAGGGTGTCTATCATCTTCTCAGGTGTTTCACGGAAACCGCTCAGGTGCAACTTCGCTGCGTAGTATTCCTTTCCGCCGGGCTGGTTCGCCAGCGTCACTTCATACGAGGTCAAGGTGGCTACTTTTTCCAGCTGTTTGATCGCATCCAGGAAAGCTGGGGCGACCTTGTTCTTGATGAGGTCCCGGTTGGTTTCCTGATACTGTTTCCGCTCTGCCTCAGTGAGGCTGTCAAAGGGCGCCTCTTTGCTGTTGAGAGCAGCTTCAAACGAGATGACAAGCAGATTATCTGCGGTTTTATCGGTATAAACCTTGGCTTCATCTATGGCATCCTCAACCGAGGACAGGTTGGAGAACAGCCCGCGCGCTGTGCGCTCCTGCGTTATCGCATTTGCCTGGTCAAAGATGCGCGGGATATCAGCAACAAGGGATAGGTAGTCGTCGATATCCTGCCTGGTGCGAAACGGGTAGATCATCAGGGTAAGGGGAAGGTCTATCTGCACGCCCACGGATGCCTGGTAGGGATCCCTGAGATAGAAATACGGCTCAAGCTCCAGCGCGTTGCTCAGATAGTAGGCAATATAGTTGTAGAGCCTCTGCTCGCTGCTGTTGAGGGCTGAGAAGGAATAGGTATCCAGCTCATCCATCAGGCGGTGGTAGAGGGCGTATTCTTCTTCAGCCGCTTCAAAGGTGATGTCGCCAAAGCGGGGGTCGGGCTTGGTGAAGCCCTTATCAAAATGGAAGCTTTGGGGGTCAGCGACAAACTGATGATAGCAGACGTAGTCGTCGCAGATAAAGGCGAACAGCTCATCGCCTATCTCTTCCACGGGACGAAGCCCCGCATTGCTGAAATTGACCTGCTCCTGCTTGATGGGCGTCCCTGTTTGGGCGCCCTGGGAGGCTCTATTGTTTGAACTGACCCCGCACCCACTGAGGGTGGAGAGCAACATGACAAACGCAAGGAGGACTGCGAGCAGCCTGGTACTGGCTGGCTTTTGGGAAGATGCGGGTGGCTTTTTTACAGGATATCTCATGAGTCGCCTCTCTGGTTGAGCTTTCAAGGTTCCCATTATACCAACGTGTACGGCGTGGGGCGTACCCAATGTCTTGGGTATGCTGTAATATGTGAGACTTGTAAAACATGTATTGATGGTTTTGATCACGAGAGGTGCAATCATGGCGATTCCTAACATCATTAGAACCCAGGCTGTCGAATTGACGAGCATACCGGCCATTGCCTACAAGCAGAAGCTCAACGCAGGGGGCGCTGGCATCAAGATACTCCGCATGGACGGGGACTACAGCGCAGTCTGCTCTATAGACAAGCGCACGGGAGACATGATCCCTTATGGAAGGATCGATGAGAGCCTGTTCCCCTTTGAGGCTTTTGACGAGGCCTTTGAGCTCACCAACAGCCTGCCCTATTCCGCGCGTGGCTCAATAAAGGTCACACCCATCCAGATCGACGAGGAGACCGACGTTGTAGAGGACGCTCCACCGGAGCAGACGGACATGACGCTCTCACCTGAGTACCAGGCGCTTATCCATCGTTATAGCGACGAGAAGGGCGCGCTGAACTACCAGTTGATGAACAAGGACTTCATCCAGTTCGCTGCAAAGAGCAAGGTGGTCTCAGACATGGTGGGCGCAGGAGCAGGGCGCGATGAGATCCTGGCCTTCATTGTGAAGAGCCGTGCAACCGTGCTTGCCAACCAGAGGGAAAGCCTTGATGACGCCTCGGTTGAGCTTTTGATCGAGACCCTGGATGAGATCGACCCACGGAGCGCCTTCAAAGAGCTCAAAGCGCACATCATCCGCCTGCAGTCGCGCAAAAAGGGTAAGTAGCTACTTCTTATTGGCTTTGCGGCGGTCTATGGCGCTGAGGATGCGTTTGCGCAGGCGGATGCTCTTAGGTGTGATCTCCACCAGCTCGTCGTCCTCTATGTATTCCAGGGCCTCCTCCAAGGTGAAGGTGACCGGCGGGGTGAGCTGTATGCCCTTGTCTGCCGTGGATGAGCGCATGTTGGTGAGCTGCTTGGCCTTGGCAACGTTGACCACCATGTCGCCCTCTTTGGCGCTCTCGCCCACTACCATGCCCTCATAGCACTCCTCGCCCGGCCCAACAAACATGGTGCCGCGGGTCTGGAGGGTGTCAAGCGCATAAGCCACGCTTTTCTCGTTAGTCATGGCAATCATTGAACCGTTCTTGCGTCGCGGCACCTCACCGCGGAATACGCCGTATTCCGAGAAGCGATGGAAGAGCACGGCTTCGCCGCGCGTGGCGTTGAGGATGCGCGTGCGCAGGCCCATGGTGCCGCGCGTGGGGATGCGGAAGACCAGGTAGCTATGGTCCTCGCGCTGCGACATGTGGACCATCTCGCCACCGGCCGAGCCAAAGGCCTCTATCACCTTGCCGGCGTATTCGCTGGGTACGTCCACGGTTGCCTCTTCTATGGGCTCGGTTCTGTGGCCCTGCTCGTCGGTGTGGAAGAGCACGCGTGGGCGGCCTACCTGGAACTCGAAGCCCTCGCGCCGCATGGTCTCCATAAGCACGCTGAGATGCAAAACGCCGCGTCCCGAGACCTCTACGCCCGCGGCGCCCTCAAGCTGGGTTATCTGCATGGAGATGTTCGACTCTGCCTCGCGCGCCAGCCGCTCATTGAGCTGCCGGGCTCCCACTATGCTGCCCTCGCGTCCCACCAGCGGGCTGGTGGAAGCCTGGAAGACCACGGCCATGGTGGGCTCCTCCACCTTGATGGGGTCGAGCTGCAGTGGCGAGGTGCGTGAGGTTATCATGTCACCTACGTCCGCGTCCTCAATACCCACCACGGCGACTATGTCGCCTGCCTGCGCTTCCTCCTGCTCCACGCGCCCCAGCGCCTCAAAGGCGAAGAGCTGCTTGATGGTTGCGTTGTAGCTGATACCACTGTTCTTGATGACAAGCACCCCTTCTGCCCTGTGGAGTGTTCCCGAGAAGATACGGCCGATACCGATGCGCCCCACATAGTCAGAGTGGTCCACGGTGCAGATCTGCAGGGCGAGCGGGCCTGAGGGATCGACGTCTGGTGCGGGCACGGACTTGAGGATGGTGTCGAGCAGCGGGGTCATGTCCGTGTTGGCGTCATCCGGCTCATAGCGCGCGAAGCCGTTGACCGCCGAGGTGTAGACCACCGGGAAATCGAGCTGTTCGTCGGTGGCGTGGAGGTCGAGCATCAGCTCGAAGACCGCGTCGAGCACCTCATGGGGGCGGGCGCCCGGACGGTCGATCTTGTTGATGACCACCACGGGTTTAAGGCCCAGCTCCAGGGCATGGCGCAGCACAAAACGCGTCTGGGGCATGGGACCCTCAAAGGCGTCGACAATGAGCAGGGCGCCGTCAGCCATCTTGAGTACGCGCTCCACCTCGCCGCCAAAGTCGGCGTGGCCGGGTGTGTCGATGACGTTGATCTTGGCCCCCTGGTAGGTAATGGCGATGTTCTTTGAGAGTATGGTGATGCCGCGTTCGCGCTCTTGGTCGTTTGAGTCGAGCACGCGCTCTGCCACCTGCTGGTTCTCCCTGAAGACACCCGTCGCGTAGAGCAGGCGGTCGACCAGCGTGGTCTTGCCGTGGTCCACATGGGCGATGATGGCGATATTCCTGAGGTTTTCCTGGAGCATGGTTTACTTCTATCTCTGCCTATTAGTTCTGTCTATTATCTCTGTATATCCGCCTGACTGTCTGTCAGTTGTCTCTGGTTGTCTCTGGTTGTCTATAGTTTTCCCAGCGCCTTCTCACACTTCTTGCGCTGCTTTTCGAGCGTGTCAAGGTGCTCTTGCAACATCTTGATGTTCGCCTGTGTGCTGAAGAGCTGTATCACTCCCCAGATCAGAGCGGGAGCCCCCACCGCCTCTAACATCCTGATCTTGAACCCCACTATCACGCCGATGATGCCACCCACAGTCAGGTAGATACCCACCCGGCGTCGGTCGCGCTCTGTATCAAGCTGCGCAGTCAGCTGGGTTCTGGCTGCAGCGATTCCAGCAAGCCTTGCCTTCAGGGAGGAGGCGCGGTCTGACTCGCCGTAGCTGTAGCCTTGGCCTCCGCCACGGCTCCTGCCTGCGCCTTTACCTGCACCTCCGCGTGCGGCGCCTTTCTTGCCCAGCAGGATGTCCCGCGCCTCGTTTACCAGCTTGAACTGCTCGTTGGCGCGCTCTGAGAGCCTTTTGTTATCGGCATACTTGTCGGGATGAAGTATCTGCGCCATCTCTTTGTAGGCGAGTTTGATATCCGCCTCTGTGGCGTCTTCATCGAGACCGAAAAGTCGTAATGCCTCGTCATAGGTCATGCTGAACTGCTCCTGCGTGAAGGGTTTTCCTGCAACGACACATACTAGCGTAAGTCCGAGAATCGGGCGAGTTGGTAGTCTTATCTGCTACTTTGCTGTTAGTATTCTGGGGGAAATCATAGATTTCATTGGACAAAAGCAGCGTACTGTTATAGAGTAATCGGGTGCTTTTCCAGGTTACGGGCCCGTAGCTCAGTTGGTTAGAGCGCACGGCTGATAACCGTGAGGTCATTGGTTCGAATCCAATCGGGCCCACCAAACTCGATAATAAACGCCCCAGCGAGAGCCGAGTCGCCGCTGGGGCGTTTATTCTTTTGACGACAAGGACGGGGCTGCCCCGATCAGAGGGCCTCCGATGACAGGTAGATAAGACCAAGCAGATGGCAGCCATAGAGGTCGACACCACCGAGTTTCACCTGCACATCCCTCACTATCGCCCGATATTCCCCTTCGCTGATGCTGTAGTCCGTGCGCAGGACAACCGAGCCGTCCTGCTGCAGCCCAGCGGCCAATTCATCCACTATCTGCGTCCTGCTGTAGAACGCGCCCTTTATGCGGTAGTACTCAGCGCTGTCATCATTTGAGTAGAACCTATAGAGCTCGCTGTCAAGCAGATATTCCTTATCTTCCACCAGAATACCCGCAACGATATCATCAGGCAGGTTGAGGAGCACGTTGAAGAGCAGGGGGTTATCGTTATTTGTCACGTCGATGTTCTTCCATTCACCGTTGATAAGCACCCGGTTCCAAGCATGGCCGATGGAGCCTTCCAGCGTGCCGGTAACCACGATGGACTCAAGCCCCGCAGCATCAGCCAGGAGCTTGAACGCCGCAGCATAGCCCGCGCAGACACAGAGCCCCTCTATCAGCGCCCCATAGGCGGTGAAGGAGTCATTGTACTTGGGATCGACATAGGTGTAGTTGGTCTTTTGGGCGTCTTCCAAAAGAGCCATGTCATACTCTATGGTGTCGCAGAGGTAGTCATTGATAGCGATCTCCCGCTCGAGAGGCGACATGTTGCTGGTTATGATCTGCGGTATGACCTGCTGGATCTTGTCCTGAATCGCCTGCTGCTTCTCGACACGCACAGCGGGAGCATCCTCATACTCGATAATCAGGTTGTAGTACCTGTCCAGGTACATCTCCGAGATACCCAAGATCAGCGGATTCTGATAGATCGCCTCAAAGAGCGCGTCGGTGAGATGGTTTGTGTCGGATGCCTTGGGGAAGCTGTCCAGAGGGATCTTCTCCGCACCAGCAAGCAGGTTGATCGCTAAATACTCACTGAGGGGATTGGTGGCAAAGACCTCGATGTCTAGCGGGGTGATCTCTCGTGACGTTGGCCTCTCTTGGCCCTCTGCCCTCATATCGACACGCTGCTGGATTGTCTCCTGTGTCTGCTGGGACATGGCGGCTCGCAACAGCGCTTCCTGCCGTTTCTTTATCTGCTCAAGATCTCTTTTCCAGGTGCTGGGAGGCTCCTCAACACGGCATATCCCCGTGATTCCACTTTGGGGCAGCCTGAAGTTCACCTTCATCACCCGCACCTTCTCAAGACTTGTCGGGTTGCCGTCCTCGTCCCAGCTATTCTCAGTGATGAAGCGCTCTTCCAGCTCTTCCGCGTTCTCGAAATCGTAATCTACGGTCTTGTAGACGATGCTCGCATCACACATCTGCACAGGGATCTGTGAGGGCATATCATCCATGGATTGGAGGAATAACGCCAGGTGGCCAGAAACGGTATAGCGATCCTCGTCCCAGGCATCACGTGCAAGTTGATAGACCAATCGATTATCAAAGTCCCCCAACTTGTGCAGGTTGTCCAGAGAGGAGTGCCCCTCAGGACCCAAAGCGATAACCCCTATGCGCTCACAATAGTATGACCTTGGTTCAGTCTCGATGCCCTGAGCGGCCTTTTCAGGATATATTCTTGGATCGATGATGTTTATGGACATGAAGTCCCGATTGTTCGCTGCATGCCACTCGGTTTTTGTGCCGTCCACTACATCAAGGTTCGTGCCAGGCCAATATGAGGCGTACCTGGTATCGTCTGTAGAGTAGTAGCTGAAGATGAGGTAGCGCTCCGCGCCTGCGACAGGCTTCCATTTCAGCGATAGCATGCCATGCTCATCAACAAAGACGGTAGTGGCCGGCGCGGGAAGCTCTGCCTGCACGGTGAATACCTGGACAAGCGGTTTTGTCAGCTTCTCGCCCGTATCAAGATCGAGGAACTGCGCCAGATAGTAACGGGGGAGGTTCCCCCAATCCTTATACTGGCCTTTGAAATCAACGTAATCGATGTCATTGAGGCTCTCGGAGATCTTGCGCTCATGACTTGAGTCCCCGTATTTATTGCGGATCCCTGCGGCAGGGAATTCATAGGGAGAGATCTTGATCTCCCAATTGTTATCAGTTACCTTGTCTGCCCACCAATCCATGGGGACTATCTGTGTGAGCTCTGGATCCGCGAAAACGCCTACCCAGTCATAGGTGCTTGGGTACTCGTCAACATAATCATTGGGGTCGAAGTTGAGTTGGTAGGTAAAAGTCTGGTCGCGGGGAACCGGGTCTATGGGCGGTAGGTACTCATTCTTATCGTCAATACCGTACTTCGCGAGAAGCTGGATGGCCAGGTCCTCCTGGTTGATTGCTTCCTGGGATGGAGGCGTGCCTTCTGTTTTTGGTGTGGGGTTTTGCGTGGGGATGCAGCCGAACAGGCTCAGGGACAAGATGCCTGCCAGCATCAGAGATAGTATTGTCTTGGGGGCCCTATTTCTTTTCACGATCCAACCTTCCGCTTGAGCTATGAGTGCAATCTATTGTTACCCATTTTATATCTTTTACGTGATTACCTGTCCACCTTCCTTTATATACTCGCAAAGATGTGAGGTGGGAAGTAGAATAGTCTTTGTGTGGACCTTGCTTGAAGGATTACGGCAGGTCTTGGGGACAGAAGGGGTGAGGATGCACGTCATTTCCCAGCAGGTGGTCAAGAAGGATCACCGAGAGAAGATGGACGGAAGTGCGCTGTATGTTGGGGACTATCCCCAGAAGGATATGCTCCACGGTTCGCTGATCCGCTCCACGCTTGCTCATGCACTTGTTTTGGAGGTTGAATACCCGCCGCTGCCTGAGGGCTACTTTTGGGTTGATTGCCGCGACATTCCGGGAGAGAATTCCGTCCCTGTTGTGGAGGACGACCTGCCGGTCTTTGCGGAGACGGAGGTCTTCTATCGCGGGGATGTCATCGCGATGCTGGTGGGCCCGGATGCGCGGGAGGTCGAGCGCCTGGCGGCGGCTACCATCGTGCTGTATGAGGAGCTGCCAGCTGTGTTGGACCTGGACAGCGCGGATACTGTCTTCTTTGACTACGCTTATGGCCGCGGTGAGGTGGATGCTGCCTTTGCCCAGGCCGACCGGGTTTACGAGGAGGACTTTTCAACCGGTTACCAGGAACAGGGCTATCTGGATACCCAGGGCATGATCGCCTGCTTCCGTGATGGGACGCTGACGATCCACGGTAGCCTTCAATGCCCCTACTACGTACACGGTGCGTTGGTGAAGGCCCTGGGACTGGCGGAGGACAAAGTCCGCGTCATCCAGGACGTCACCGGCGGCGGCTTTGGCGGCAAGGAGGCCTTCCCTTCCCTGTTGGCGGCCCAGGTGGCGGTCGCTGCCTATAAGGCTGCCGGGTTGGTCGGTGGGGATGACGCCAGCGGCGGCGCTGTTGGCCCTGAGGTGCGCGTTGTCTTCAACAGGCGTGAGGACATGGAATACACCAGCAAGCGCCATCCTTCGGTTTGCCATTTCAAAGCCGCGGTCAAGAACGGCCGCGTCACAGCCCTGGACCTTGACGTACGCTTCAACTCCGGCGCCTACACAACGCTCTCACCTGTGGTCTTGCAACGCGGCATCATCTCCGCACCGGGTGTCTATGCTGTTCCCCATCTGCGGGTGCACGGCCGCGCCCTGCGCACCAACACCGTTCCCTGCGGCGCCTTTCGCGGCTTTGGCGCACCGCAGACCTTCTTTGCCATCGAGCGCCTGATGGACCACATAGCCATTGATCTGGGCATTGAGCCTTTGGATTTCAAGCTCGCGCACCTGGTGAAACAGGGGGACCCCACCTCCACTGGCGGCCTTTACCACTATGCGGTGCCCTTACCGCAGATGGTCGAGGCGGTGCTTGAGCGCAGCGACTTTTGCGCCAAGCGCCAGGCTTACGCCGCTTTGCAAGAGGGACGCTACCGTCGCGGCATTGGTATCTCTCTGTGGTTCCATGGCGCCGGTTTCACCGGTAGCGGCGAGCGCGACTTTATCAAGGCACGGGTGGGTCTGCGCAAGGATGCCCAGGGCCGCGTGGAGATCCTGACAGCGAACACGGACATGGGCCAGGGCATCAAGACCACCTTTGCCAAGATCGTTGCCCATGAGCTGGGTATTCCTTACGATAAGATCGTGGTCAGCAACGCTGACACCAGTTTTGTGCCGAACAGCGGCCCCACGGTTGCCTCGCGTAGCCTGATGACGGTGGGCGAACTGCTGCGTCGGGCGGCCATCCGCCTGCGCGACGAGTGGATGGAAGGCGAGGAGCAGCTTGTTGAGGAGCACTTCAGCGAGCCGGGTTTCACGGTGCCCTTTGACCTTGCGACCTTCTCAGGAGATGCCTACCCCACGTATTCCTGGGGGGTCACAGCGGTTGAGCTTAGCTTTGACGCCCTGACCGGCAGCAACGAGATTGTGGGCAGTTGGAGCTGCTTTGATGTAGGCACGCCGGTGGACCTGGCCGTTGTTGTTGGCCAGATGGAGGGTGGCGTACTGCAGGGGCTGGGTTATGCCTCCTTAGAGCAGATGGCTGTTGACGCAGCGGGACGCATCCGCAATAACAGTTACAGCGATTACCTGTTACCCACGGCCCTGGACGCGCCCGTGCTGGACGTCCAGCTGCACGTGGTGGAGTATCCGTTTGGCCCCTACGGCGCCAAGGGAGCTGGTGAGTTGCCGCTGGTGGGCATACCTGCTGCCTTCATCGCCGCCGCCGAGCAGGCGTTGGGGACGGATGCGGGGGGTTTCTGCCACATACCGCTTACTGCGGAGGAGGCGCTTGCGCTCCTTTCTGCTGGTGGAGAGGTGGTGGCCTGATGCGCGTCGATTTTATCGTTAATGGAGAGAAGGTCAGCTGGGAAGGGGACGCTGCGCAAAGGCTTATGGACGTGCTGCGCGATGACCTGGGGCTAACTGGCGTGAAGTGCGGTTGCCGCGAGGGCGAGTGCGGGGCCTGCAGCGTGCTGCTGGACGGGCGGCTGGTGAACAGTTGTCTGGTTGCCATAGGGCGCGTGCAGGGTTGTGTTGTGATGACTATTGAGGGGTATCGGACAAGCGCGCGGTTTGCGCTTCTGGACCGCTGCTTTGCTGCCCGTTCCGCTGTGCAGTGCGGCTATTGTATCCCCGGCATGGCGCTGGCTGCGGAGGCGCTGCTGGCTGTCAACGCCCGGCCAACGGAGGCCGAGGTGCGCGAGGCGCTTGCGGGGAACCTGTGCAGGTGCACGGGATACAACGCGATTGTCGGGGCGGTGCTGGATGCCGCGGAAGCGGGTGATTGGGAGGCTGGAGACGTGAGTCTTTTGGGCCCTGGATCAAGTCCAGGGCAAGCTCACCGCAGCCATTCTGCATCCGCTGGGGTAGGCCCCGGGTCTGCGCCCGAGGTGACAGAGGGATATACGCCGCGGAGCTTGGCGGAGGCGCTGGAGATGATGGCAACTGAGGAGCTGACGCCTTATGCCGGTGGCACGGACCTGATGGTGGCCAAGGAGCAGGGACGGCCCTTCCTGTTTTTGCATGAGGTGGAGGAGCTGCGTCATGTTGTTGAAGACGAGCAGTACCTGCGCATCGGCGCGGCCGTGACCTATGCCGAGTTGCTTAATGATGCGTTGACGCCGGCGCTTTTACAGGAGGCTGTGGCTACCATTGCCGCGCCGGGTATCCGTAATGTGGGTACGCTGGGTGGCAACATAGCCAACGCCAGCCCCAAGGGCGACGGGGCGTTGGTCTGCTTTGCGACCGACTCGCTGCTGCGGCTTGCCAGCAGCAGAGGTGAGCGGATCATGCCGATTTCCGAGTTCTACCGGGGACGAGGCCAGACGGCACTTGAACCGGACGAGCTTTTGGTGGAGGTGCTGCTGCCCAAGGTGTGGCTTGCTTCGGGGGATCACGGTTTCTGCAAGGTGGGTGGGCGCAAGGCGCTGGCCATCTCGCGGGTGGGGTTTGCCGGGCTCTTCTCGTTGGAAGATAACAGGGTTGCCCATCTGGCCCTGGCTTTTGGGGCGGTTGAGGATGTTGTGATCCGCAGGCCTGAGCTGGATGCCCTGCTGATTGGCAAGACCGTGGCGCAGGCGCGCGAGACGGTGGCGGAGTATCTTGCTGCCTGGGATGCGGCGCTGTGTCCCGTTCAGGGCAGGGTGTCTGCTGCGTATCGCAAGCAGGTCTGCCTGAATCTGACGGCGGACTTCTTGGACAGGCATTTGGGCGTATGAGGACGGATGTAAAGTGAAAGAGGAGCGTAGGTGACCACGGACAGCTTTGTGCTGAAGGGTGATATTGTGTACAGCCTTGACCCGCAGCGGCTCTCCTGTACGGAGGGTGGGTATCTGGTCTGTGATGAGGGGCTTTGCGCCGGCGTTTTTGCTGCAGGTGAGTTGCCGGGGCGTTTTGCAGACCTGGAGGTCCGCGACTTTTGCGGGCAGCTGATCATCCCCGGGCTGGTTGACCTGCATACCCATGCGCCGCAGTTCCCCAACCGGGGGTTGGGTATGGATCTGGAGCTGTTGGACTGGCTGGACACCTACACCTTTCCCGAGGAGTCGCGCTATGCAGACCTGACGTATGCGCGCCTTGCTTATGAGGACTTTGTTGCCGAGCTGATGCGCGGCGCCACCACGCGGGCCGTGGTGTTCGCTACCTTGCATGTACCGGCCACGCTGTTGCTGATGGAGCTTTTGGAGGATACCGGACTCTCTACGCTGGTGGGCAAGCTCAACATGGACCGCAACTCGCTTCCTACGCTGGTGGAGCGCGATGCCCTGGCCTCTTTGGATGCAACACGGCAGTGGTTGAATGCGGTGGCTGAACGCGGTTTTCGTTGTACGGCGCCCATACTGACACCGCGCTTTGTCCCCAGTTGCAGCGATTCGCTGCTGGTGGGTTTGGGCGCGTTGCAGCGGGAGTTTGGCTTGCCGGTGCAGAGCCACCTGTCGGAGAACCTGGCGGAGATCGCCTGGGTGCGCGAACTGTGCCCGGATGCCGCCAGCTATGCTGAGGCCTATCTGCGCACAGGTCTGCTGGGTGGCGAGGGTTGCCCCACCATCATGGCGCACTGCGTGTACTCCGACCCGCTTGAGACTCCCCTGTTGAAGGAGCAGGGCGTCTGGATTGCCCACTGCCCGGTTTCCAACACCTGTGTGTCCAGTGGCATTGCCCCTGTGCGCAGCTATTTGGACCAGGGCCTGCGCGTGGGCTTGGGCACGGATGTCTCTGGCGGATACAGCCTCTCCCTGCTGCACAGCATGGCCGAGGCCATCAAGGTCTCCAAGCTGCGTTGGCGCCTGGTGGATGACGGTTTGAAACCGCTTTCTGTTGCCGAGGCCTTCTATCTTGCCACCTTGGGTGGAGGCAGCTTCTTTGGCAAGGTGGGCAGTTTTGAGCCCGGCTTCTGCTTTGACGCCGTGGTGCTTGAGGACATCAGGCGCCCCACGGATAGTGACCTTGATCTGGAAGCCAGGCTGGAGCGCCTCATCTACGCCGACGCCAATGATCGCGTGCTAGGCAAATACGTCAACGGCCAGCAGATCCTCTGACAGTGTCAGCCATATCAAAGGGATGTTGGGAATGAACTCGATTTTATCGTTATATAATGAGGGGGTATCCGATCAAGGAGATCTTGACTTATGAGCAGAATGCGTCTTGTGGTCCTTGCCTGAACAGGGAGGGTAATGACCAAAAGGCAACCCTCCAAGACAGTTGGATCAGACAGACTATCAGGAGGACTGAGATGAATAGTATTGAGGACAGCGCCGGCGCCTTTTGTGGGTCGAGCGCCTTTATTGAGCGATACCCCAGAACAGCAGAATATGACCCGGCGTGGGTTGAGCGGCACTGGATGGGGCCGAACCCCTTGTGGTTGTTGGAGGACCTGTGTGGGTCTTTAGAGCTGCGACCTGGTATGCGGGTTTTGGATCTGGGTTGCGGCAAAGGGATTACCAGTGTGTTCCTGGCTCGGGAGTATGGTGTGACCGTCTTTGCCACCGACCTATGGGTGGAAGCTGGCGAGAATCTACGTCGCTTTGAGGAGGCGGGGGTGGCCGACCTGGTGTTTCCCTTGCACGCAGAGGCCCATACGCTGCCCTTTGCGGAGGGTTTCTTTGACGTCGCGTTGGCGATAGACAGCTATCACTATTTTGGTACAAGCGAGAGTTTCTTTGTGGATGTGTTCTCCAAGCTGGTGAAGCCTGGCGGGCAGCTGGGGATAGTTGTGCCGGGGCTGGCGCATGAGTTTGATGCGGGATACCCGGCAACGCTTAAGGAGCTGTGGATACCCGAGCTGTACACCTTGCACAGCGCTGAGTGGTGGCGCAAGCTGTGGGAGAAGACCGGGCTCTGCGAGATTGTCGCGAGCTATGACCTGGCCGAACCCAAGGCGCTGTGGCAGCCCTGGGCTGATTGGTCGGTGGAGCACTTTGCCGAGGAGTGGGGCGGAGACGGCGAGTTCGACGCCAAGCTGCTGGAGGCTGACACGGAAAATGACCTGGCGTTGGTCGCCTTGGCTGCGCGGAAACTTGCTACCAGATAGACAGTGATACTAGATAAACGGAGGAAGGGTCAAAATGACCCTTCCTCCTGAGCTGGCATTTCTTTAGGTGAAGCAGGGGTGAAGCAGGGGGATGGTTGCTTGTTATGACCAGTTCTTGACCGCAAGCCCGGCCTTATCCCTGAACCCGCCCGCCAGTATCATTATGATATCGACCAACCACCAGACACCAAGCCCACCGGCGGTAAGGATCATCAAGACCCCCGTTCCAACCTTTCCAACATAGAACCGGTGTATCCCCAGATAACCAAGGAAAAACGCAAGCAGGAAAGCAATCAGGCGGTTTGATGATGAGATCGGTATCACCTGATAAGGATTCTGCTGTACGTATCCCTGCTGCTGAGGAGGATACTGCGAATAGACAGGCGGCTGTCCGTATCCCTGATTGGGCTGTTGCCAGTACTGCTGCTGGGTCATCCTTGCGCCTTTCCCTAGTATGGTTTTGCACAAGTATAGGACACTGCCGTGATAAAACGCCCTGTCTCCTTTGTCGCATTACCGAGCGGTTGCAAAACCGTTTTGTTGTCTCGGGCGCAACCTGGGACAACGAGGATGCAGCAGAGCACCAGTTCAGAAGAACAAAGAGCTGAGTGCTATACTTGCAGCGACCAACAAACCCCTGCACGTTAAGGAGGCTTCAACCATGGAGAGCTTCTGCTCCAAGTGTGGTAACAAGATCCAGGGAGAGGCGCAGTTCTGCGCTTCCTGCGGCGCGCCTGTGTCCCCGCAACCACAACAGCCGGCGCCACAATACCAGCCGCCGCAGCCACAGCAGCCACAGCAGCCACAGCAGCCGATGCGGGCGGCAACGCCGATACAGACAGCGCCTCCACCTCCGCCTGCGCAACCGCAGCAACCGCAACCGCAGCAACCGCAACCGCAGCAGCCGCAACCGCAGCAACAGCAACAGCAGCGGTTCCAGCAACCACAGCCACAGTACCAACAGCCGTATCAGCAGGCGCCTCAGCCGCCATATACAGCTGCTCCAGCAAAGAAGAAGAATAAGACCGTATTGTTTGTCATCATCGGCGCCGCCGTCCTTATCGTCATCTTGATAGCGGTGCTTGTAGGCACCAAGATGTTCGGCCTTCTCAGTGAGAAACCAAGTGGGTCAAAGGAGCAGCCGAGCATAACAACGACCGAGCCGAAGTATGACCTCATATTGGGTACCTGGAGGTTGGCCTCCTTTGAGACGGGCGGTATTGAACTCACTTGGGAGGAGTACCAGGAGCTGATGGCCTTTCTTGGTGAGGATAGCTCGACCATGGAGATGACGTTTGAGGAGGACAGCACGGGTTCGCTTCAATACATGGACGAGGTGGCCTTCTTCACCTGGGAGAACCTGGGTGGCGGGAAGTACGCCTTGTATGAAGACTATGCAGACCCCATGGAATTCGAGATGAGCGACGGTAAGCTGGTTGTTACCGACCTTATGGAAGATGCCATCTATGTCTTTGTGCGGTCAACGACCATCTCTACGCCCACGGTCACGGCGCCGCCGCCAGCGACTACAACACCAACCACGCCGCCAGCGACTACAACGCCAACCACACCACCGGCGACCACAACGCCTACAACGCCGACAACGCCGACAACGCCGGCGGGCGCTGAGTATGTGGAGGCACTGGCGTGCAGCATTATCGAGAACGACGGAAGCTCGGTTGCGGGCAAATACACCGGTTACATGCTCGACGGCAAACCGGAGGGCAACGGCTTGTTTGAGTACAACAACAGCACGGCACTATATAACGGTGATTGGAAGGACGGCCTGCGCGACGGACAGGGCACCATGGTCTGGGCCAGCGGAGAGCGGTACATAGGCGATTGGAAGAGCGGCCAACGCACCGGGCAGGGCACCTGTTTCTTTGAGAATGGAGACATCTATAAAGGCACCTGGAAAGACGGGATCATCAACGGCCAAGGGAACATGAACTGGGTCGATGGCAGCCAGTACAAGGGCGAATGGAAGGACGGCAAACGCAACGGACGGGGTCTCTTTATATGGCTCAGGGGCGGCTTTTATGATGGCGAATGGGAGAACGATGTGCGTTCCGGGCAGGGCACCATGATCTGGGACAATGACGATAAGTACGTTGGCGAATGGAAGGACGATAAGCCAAATGGGCAGGGCACGATGTATGTCTCTGCCACCAAGGAAGAGAAGCGGGGCGAGTGGAAAGACGGCGTATTCCAAGGGTGACAGATGATGGAACTGGAGACGTGCGGAACGCGAGGCTTACCGGCGACAACCGCTGACATCCTGCAACCGCTGGGCTAGGCCCCGGGTCAAGCCCGGGGTGACACATAGAGCTATACCTTCTTGGTTCCCCTTTGCTACAGATCGAGCTCGACAGCAGAGAAGAAGGTCTCCACCATACGGTAGTAACCGGGCTTGGAGTAGTGCTCAACTCCGGCGTAGTCGACCATGACAAAGGTGATTATATAAAAGCCGTCACCCAGATATATGTCATAGAAGGATGTTGATTCGGTTACGGTTATGGGGTGCGTGAAGTGCGTGTCTGAACCGGAGATGCCAAGGAGAATACTGTAATACTGCTTAGAGAAGAAAAGCACTGGGGCGACTTCATCACCCACCTTAAGCGGTTCGAAAGTGGGGTCGATGGCGCCGGCATCAGTGGTGTTCATGGCGATGAGGCCCAAGATCTCATAGGAGCCTTCATAGTAGTAGGGCGGATCCCACGTGTAGAGCACCATGAGGTCCCTGGGTAAGGTGTTGTGGTAACAGGGCACGCGGTAGAGCACAAAGCCATCTCCTTCGCTGAAGACGGTCATGGTGCAGAGCGCACCGTCGATGCTTCCCCACCTGTTAGAGAACTCATCGCGGAAGAGGCCGTTCTCCCAGTCTGCGTAGAGGTTCTTGTAGGTGCCGAAGTTGATGATGTCGCCGTTTTTGAGGTCATAGATGCCCACCTGGAGGTAGACGGCGGCAACCGAGTCTGCGTAATCCTCCAGCTCCAGCCACCAGGTGTTGTTGCCGTGGAGGGTAACGGGGAAGTCATCAAGGCCCAGGGCTTCTGGTTTGGGAAGGATCTTGGGTTCTGGCTCCGGCCCGGGTGCGGGCGTAGGCGTTGGTGTGGGGGTAGGCGTGGGGGTTGGTGCGGGGGTTGGTGCAGGGGTGGCTAGCGAAGCCAGGTAAGCCTGCCCCTCCTCGGAAAGGAAACCGTTGAACGCGTATTCAAAGTAGTAACCAAAGGCCGGTGAGGTGCCTATCTGCTTATAGACGGCAAACCAATCCGCCCTGCCGGTGTAGGGGAAGTAGCACGATACCCCGTGGCCCTCTGCACGCATGGGATTGGTGATGTGGAAGTACAGGGCGCGGTCAATGGCCCTGAGCATAGGGGCAGAGCTGTTAGGCAGAAGATCGCGTGCGTGGACGACCAGGTCGCCCAGATCCACCATGTCATACTTACTTGTGAGGCCACTGCTAGCCCCGTAGTTCTCGGACTCATGGGCGGCGCGTCCAAAGGCGGAGAAGACCTCTACGCCGTTTTCCGCTGCGTTTTCCAATAGCTCGATGCCTACGTTGTTGTAGGCTTCCAAGAGCTCGTCAGCATAAGCCATGTCGATAACGCTTAGGGTGGTATAGGCCGTATAGCCCATTTCCGCGCATTGCGCAGAGTAACCCTTGGCGATGGCCTCGCCCAACTGCCCGCCATTTATGGAATTGTTGGCGACGATGGCCTTGAGCGGCGCGCTGTAGTCCCATGAGCAGCCCAGCTGCACCTCTTCTGAGGCCACATAGTAACGGGCCAACCCGTTGAGTACACCCACGGTCTCTATGGTGCCCATGAGGCAGGCCGAAAGCCCCACCATCTCATAAGCGCCAGAAGCCGCGGGACGCGCGGAGAAGGCCTGCTGGAGGTCGAGCAGGGTAAGGCCTTCCATCATGCCGTTTACATGGAACAGGTCATCAAAGGCCACACCCATGCAGCTGCCGCCGCCGTGGTCGTAGATGATGACTACCTGCTTCTCTGCAGGGTAGTTCAGGTTACAGAAGGCGAGGAAGTCCGCCAACGTAGAGGGGTTACCCATGCTGGCCAAGGGCTGGGTGTCCACGGGGGTAAGCGTGTTACCGCGGTAGACAAAGCGGTTTATCACATTGGGATCCACAAAGTCATTGTGCCAGCGCTTGGCGCCGGAGGCCTGGACCACCACGGTCACGTTGTCAGGCAGTGTGACGGACATCATCTCCTGCATCTGGCCCGTGGGCGTGTAGCGAATGTCTTCGCGCAGTTCCAAGTCGCTGCCGCAGATGTACCAATAGATGGCCCAGGTGCCGTCTTTGGCCGTGTAGGGGCCATAGGGGGCATCGTCCAGGGCCGTAGAGGTTGTGCCAGGTGCGCCTGGGGTTGTGCCGGTAGGGTCGGCGAGGCTGTCAGTGTTGCGGTCTTTACAACCTGCAAGCCCGATGAGTGAGAGGGCCAGGATGGCTGCAAGCAGGGTTCTTAAGGCATACCAGCTATTGTTCTTTTTCATGTCTACTGCCCTTCCACTTCTTTCACTGCCGCCCTATCACCAGCTATTTGTCAGCTGACAAACACATCGTCTTTCCATTCACCATCTTGCGTTATCCTGCCGCTGGGATCATACATGATGCCCTTGCCGTGCTTCTTATCGTCTTTCCATTCGCCCACATATTTCGATCCGTCGGGCCAGGTGAGGGTGCCCTGACCGCTGCGCTGGTTGCTTTCCCAAGCGCCCGCATATACTCGGCCGTCACCAAAAGTATGGGTGCCCTGGCCATTGCGTACGCCGTCTTTCCATTCGCCCACATATTTTGCGCCGTTAGTCCATGTCATGGTGCCTTGCCCATCATACTTATCGTTTACCCATGCACCCACATAGACCTCGCCACTGGCGAGGGTTATGGTGCCTTGGCCGTTGCGCCTGCCGTCCTTCCATTCGCCCACATATTTTGCGCCGTTAGCCCATGTCATGGTGCCTTGCCCGCTGTAACGGCCATCCTCCCATTCACCCACATAGGTGGTTCCGTCAGACGCGGTATAGGTACCCTGGCCACTGCGTATGCCATCCTTCCAACTGCCCACGTAAGTTGAGCCGTCCTGATCGTAGACAAATGCGCCGTTAGTGTCCTCGGGCTTACCGTCGAGCACATAGCCGGTATAAAGGCCCGGATACTCGGTGCCGCTGCTTGCAAGGATAATGAAAGGCATATCCGTGACAAGCTCTGCCTGCGAGGTGGTTGTAGGCGGGGTGGTTGTGAATCCCGGCGTTGTGCTTGTTGTTGTGCTCGCCGTTCCCTTCACAAAGATCAGGATGGTGCCGTCACCGTCGTCCATGATCAGCTTGTTG
>WRHL01000014.1 GCA_009783245.1 Coriobacteriia bacterium | reverse complement strand
GATGAGGGACGCAAACGCGGCGCATTGCCTCCTCGTCATTGCGAGGAGCCGAAGGCGACGTGGCAATCTACGCCAGCGGCTGGGGATGAGGGACGCTAACACAGCGCATTGCCTCCCGTTTGATTCTCTTTCTCTACGAACCTGCAAGGTGATGCGCTGTGACAAACTGCCAACAATGAGAGTCTGCTGCGTAGATTGCCACGCTGCGCGCCCATCGGGCGCTGCGCTCGCAATGACGGAGGCTCTAGCGCAAGCGCAGGGGAGTGCGTCAACTGCACCGGGGACAGAATAGAACCGTCCCCTTCTGTGCTACCACACGCCGCGGAAGAAGTGGCCGGTGGTCTGGCCCTCGCGCTTGGGGAGGCTGCCGGCGCCCCTGACGGCCAGGTCGCGGGCACGCGTGGCGCGTTCAACCTCCGCGCGCAACTCTTTTGTCGTCATGAGCGTACCGTCGACCACCAGGGTGGAGATGCCCAGGCTGACGATCTCCGGCATGGAGGGCACCAGGTCAAGCGGCACGGAATTGAAGAGGTGGCTGCGGCCGGCCTGGTCGGTGCGCAGGGGGAAGAGGTAGCCTTTGCGGTCTTCCAGCAGGCGCGGGGCCTTGCGGCGGGCGCAGGTGGCGCAGCGTTGGTCGCAGGGGCCCTGGGCCATGAGCAGGCAGTGCTCGGTGACCATGAGCTCCTGGCGGCCCACAATGGTCAGCGCCAGCGGCAGCGGTGCGGTGGGGGAGATGTGCGCTATGTCCTGGTAGCTGAGCTCGGGGCTCAGCCAGGCCTGCGACAGTTTGCATTTGACGGCCAGGGCGAGGGCGTCCTGGTTGCCAATGCCCAGCGAGGGGCCGGCTTCCAGGCTGTCGAGCGTGTCGGCGAGCAGTTCGACCTGCGCCAGGTTGTTGGCGACGGCCGCTTTGCGGTTCTTGAGGCTTGCCAGCAGGGGCGGTAGCTCGCTGTCATGGGTGATGGCGGGCAGCAGCGCTACGATGGGCACCTTTGTCGGCAGCCTTTTGGGGCTGGCGCCGGGGCTACTGGCGTTGCCGCCGCTGCCGTTGGCGTCTGGCTGGCTTTCCGCCTCAAACGTGAGGTAGTGCAGGTAGATGAGCTCCGCGCCGCCGAGTACCGCGGCCTTTGCGCTGGCCGCGTCGCGCACTATGGCGGCAACACGTGGCTTGCCTTTCTGCGCGGGCGCTAAGGCTGGAGGGTCATCGCGCTTGGTGAGGCGGCGTTGCCGCCAGGGTTGCAGCAGGTTCTCCGTGAGGTCCTCGAGCGCCTGGGTGCGCAGGCTGTGCAGCTGCGAGAAGCCAAGGCCCACGCCCTCGTCAAGTTGGATGTCCCAGGATGCGATGCTGAAGGGGGTGCCGCCTACGCGTCCAACGTGCTCGCGGATGTCCTCTGGGGTGAGGGCTTTGGTGCGGGCTGGCTGGAGTGGGTCGCCGCTTGCAGTGCCTTGGATGGGCGAGGCCTGGCGGGAAGGCAGCCCGTTTGGACGACAGCCATTATCGTCCTGCGATGGCGACGGTAGGCCGCGGGTCAAGCCCGGGGTGACAAGCATATGACAAAAGGGACCGTCCCCTTTGTCATATCCTTTGTCATGTGCCCCGTCCCAGTCTGTGGTGAAGGTGATGGTCAGGGGATGGTTGAGATGGGCGGTGACCTGGGCGTGAAGGTCTACCAGGCCGTTGTTGCCTTGGAAGAGGGTGTTGTTGTAGTGGGACTCGGCCTCATCCTGCAGCTCGGCGTTGCGGATGCGGAATACCCGGTCGCCCGGGCTTACGGGGTCGGGGATCCGCAGCCAGATACGGGTTTCTTCTGCTGCCTCAGTAAGCGGAGGCTTCTTGGTGTCAGAAGAGGCCCAAAAGTTTTCAAGCGTAACGGTGGCACGTCCTCGCGAGGTGCGGATCTCAAGCAGGTCGCCTTGGGTGACCCGCTTGGTCAGTGCAAGGGCCACCAGCCCCTTGTCCAGCGCGGCAATGCGACCCACTGCAACTCCCTGGTTGTTGGGCCGCGCATAGCTCATCATGCTGTTTGTGCGGTCGCCCTCAAGATACGCGGTGGTGAAACCCCGCGAGAAAGTCTCCGAGAGAATCTCATGCGCTCCGCCCTCTTTGTCATTTCGCTGTGTCAGCGCCACTGATCCCTGACCGCTGCCGTAGATTGCCACGTCGCTCGCGTTGCTTCGCTCCTCGCAATGACGAGGGATTTGAGCGGCTTGCAGGCCCTCGCAATCATGACAAAACGGACCGTCCCCTTTGTCATGATCGGCTTTCGGGACGCGAGTCAGCTGAGGCATCCCTTCCACACTAGCGGGCCCATCTAAAGCTTCACGATAAACGCGGGTCACAGTGGCGACATAGGCAGCTGACTTCATGCGGCCCTCGATCTTGAGGGACGTGATACCGCTGGCGACAAGCTGGGGCAGGATGTCGATGGTGGCGAGGTCAGCGGGGCTGAGCAGGTGCTCGCCGGGCGCCTTGAGGCGCTTGCCGGTGGAGGTGTCGATGAGGCGGTAGGGCAGACGGCATGCCTGGGCGCACAGGCCGCGGTTGGCGGAGCGGCGGCCCACCAACGAGGAGAACAGGCACTGGCCAGAATAGCAGACGCAGAGCGCGCCATGGGCGAAGACCTCAAGCGGCACGCCTTCCTGGGCGATCTGCGCTATCTGCTCCAAGGAAAGCTCGCGCGACAGTGTGACACGCGAGGCGCCCAAGCGGGCAGCCTGGCGCACGGCGGGCCCGCTGTGGAGGTTCATCTGGGTAGAGGCGTGCAACTCAAGCTGTGGCAACTCTGTAGCCAAGCGGTCGAGCAGCCCCAGATCGGAGACAATCACAGCGTCGACACCAGCGTACCAAGCCTGACGTGCGACTTCCAGCGCCTCAGCGGTCTCGTCCGGCAACACCAGCGTGTTCAAGGTGAGGTAGAGCCGCCTGCCGGCGAGGTGGACCAGGTCGCAGACCTCAGTAAGCCTATCCAGCTGGAAGTTTGTGGCATTGCGGCGGGCGTTGAAGTCCTCAACTCCCAGGTAGACGGCATCGGCGCCCGCGCTCAGGGCGGCGAGCAGGGCGTCATGACTACCGGCGGGCGCCAGCAGTTCCGGCCTTGTGACGGGTTTTTCGGGAGTTGTATTTATCGTCATAGTATCAGGTTCTAAGGTAATCATTGGCTTACAATCACGGCAGATGCGCCAGCCTCACAAGCAAAAAGGCCTGATTTGTGGCATGATGGTAACTCCTAACCGGACGGGAGGTTACTATGTCGTCGCGCAGGAAACGAGCAGCACAACAACCAAAACGTGGAAAGCTCATTATACCGTTTGCATTTGTTCTCGTAGTCGTAGTATTCGTAGGGCTGTTGACCTTCTCAACAGTCGGCGCCTATGCGGTGGTGCAGTCCTGGCTTGTCGATCTGCCGGGTTTCGATGATATCGAGGACTACAGCCTGGAGCGCAAGACGCGGATCTGGGCGCCTGATGGCACACTGTTGGGCGAGATCATGCTCTTGGATCGTGAGCCGGTGGCTGCCGACCAGGTGTCGCCCAATGTGTTCAACGCCACCATCGCCATTGAGGATGAGCGCTTCTGGGAGCATAACGGCGTTGACTACTACGGCATCGCCCGCGCCGCCATCAATGACCTGACAGGCGGTCAGCTTCAGGGCGCTTCCACCATCACGCAGCAGCTGGTCCGCTCGACCATCCTCATGGATGAAGCAAACGACAGCACCCTGGAACGGAAGGTGCGCGAGGCTTCGCTGGCAATGGCGGTTGAGGAGAAGTACGGCAAGACGGAGATCCTGATGATGTACCTTAACACCATCAACTACGGTGATGGCGCCTGGGGCATCCAATCTGCATCCCAGCATTACTTCTCCAAAGATGCCTCGCAGCTGTCGATCCCCGAGGCTGCCCTGCTTGCGGGAATCCCCCAGAACCCCACCTATAACAACCCTGTCGAATACCCCGACAACGCACTGGCACGGCGCAATATGGTGCTCGACCGTATGTATGTCAACGGCTACATCACCGATGCTGAACGCGAACAGTACAGGGCTGAGGAGCTGAACCTCAATGTCAAGAGCAGGAAGTTCGATGGCATCTATGCGGAGCCTTACTTCACCTCCTATGTGCGCCACATTCTCCTGACCGAGTATTCCTCGGACACCATCTTCAAGGGTGGACTGGACGTCTACACCACCATCGACCGGGACATGCAGTACTACGCCGAGATAGCCTGTGCAGAGAAAGAGGCGCAGCTATGGTATGTGTACGGAGAGGATGATGTTGAGGTATCCCTCTGTTGTGTAGACCCTAATACCGGTCATATCCTGGTCATGCGCGGCGGCAAGGACTTCTATGAGGACCAGTTCAACACCTGTTGGCAGATGCAACGCCAGGCGGGGTCGACCTTTAAAGTCTTCGCGCTGGTAGCGGCTCTGGAGCAGGGGTACTCCCCAAAGACACAGGTCTCTGGGCAGGGCCCGATCACCATTGACCCCGGCGATGGAGGACCGCCCTGGCCGGTGCAGAACTATGGGAACGGCAGCTACGGGATGATGACCCTGGAGAGCGCGACCTGGCAGTCTTCCAACACCGCCTATGCGCGAATCATCCGTAAGATAGGCGTGCATTCCATGATAGACGCCGCTTATCGCATGGGCATCACCACTGAGATCCAGCCCTATATGTCTGCTGTGCTGGGCGCTGAGGGAGTGAACACGCTGGAGATGGCCTCTGCGTTTGGGACCTTAGCTGCAGGCGGGGTGCACCATGAGCCGACTGCCATCACCAAGATCGTCACGTATAAAGGCGAGGTCCTCTATGACCACGAGAACCACGATGACGGGGTTCAGGCCGTCTCACCTGAGGTTGCCTATGCCGCCAATCAGGTGCTTACCGGCGTGGTGACCGGTGGTACCGGCGCCAGCGCCAACCTTGGTTGGCAGGTTGCAGCCGGCAAGACCGGTACTGCTGAGAACTATTGGGACTCCTGGTTTGTAGGCTATACGCCACAGCTTTCCTGCGCGGTCTGGATAGGCGCCCGTGAGTATCCCAGACCCATCCAAGACAACAGTGGCATGAATTGTTGCCCGGTGTGGCGGGATTTCATGATAGAGGCGCTTTGGTACAACGAAGCTGAGAGCTTCACGTGGGCGAGCAGCCCTAACTATGATCCCCAGGCAACCTTCCTGACTGCTGAAGAGAAGAAGAAGCAGGAAGAAGAGGAAGCAAAGAAGAAGAAGGAAGAGGAAGACAAGCTGAAGAAGGAAGAGGCAGACAAGAAGAAGAAAGAGGAAGAGGCTAAGAAGAAAGCCGAGGAAGAAGCTAAGAAGAAAGAGGAAGAGGAGAAGAACAAGCCTAAGCCTCCTACCCCTGACCCTGATCCAGACCCGGATCCTGATTCAGACCCTGATCCAGACCCGGATCCCGACCCAGATCCTGGTACAGGTAACGGGTAGGCCTTGCTGTGGCGCTGCTCACAGGCTTTGACCTGAGCTTGGGCCTTAGCTTGGATCAAAGCTTGGGTCTTAGACCTCGCTGCTTTTGTTGAGTTTCTGGCGGAAGTCGTAATCGCTTTTCAGAATGCTTTGTAGACCGTGCTGTGGCTCCCAGCCCAGCACGGTTTTTGCATGGTCGATGTTCGCGATGAGCTTGGCCGGGTCGCCCGGGCGGCGCGGCGCGTACTCAAAGGGCACGTCGAAGAGCTCCAGGGCCGCGTCCACCACCTGCTTGACACTGAAACCGGTGCCCGAGCCCAGATTCGCCAGCACATTGGTGTTGTTGTTGAGGATATAGGCGGCGCCCAACACGTGGGCTTGGGCCAGGTCGGTGACATGGATGTAGTCGCGGATGCAGGTGCCATCCGGGGTGGGGTAGTCAGCGCCAAAGATGGAGAGCTTGTCACGCAATCCCAGCGCGGCCTGCATGATGAGGGGCACCAGGTGGGTGAGCTGGTCCTTGTCCAGGCCTATCTGTAGGCTGGCATCGGCGCCAGCCACGTTGAAGTACCGCAGTATGCAGTAGTTGAGGCCGTGTGCGGCCGCAGCCCATTTGATCATCTTCTCGCAGGCGAGTTTGGTCTCACCGTAGGGGTTGATGGGCTCAGTGGGGTCGCCCTCGCGGCACTCTGGGGCCTTGGGTTCACCGTAGACCGCTGCTGTGGAGGAGAAGACGATGTTCTGCACGCCGCATTCTATCAGCGCCTCCAACATGCAGCGCAGGCCCTCCACGTTGTTCTCATAATATGCCAGGGGTTGGGTGACGCTTTCCGGCACGATGAGCTTGGCGGCAAAATGCATGGCTACGTCGATGGGCTTGCCGGCCTGGGCCTGAGCCTTCAGCACGCGCGTGATGTCGCCCTTGCGGCGGATGTCGCCCCACTCAAAGTGCGCCTGGGGGTGGATGCTCTTGTGGCTGCCGGTTGAGAGGTTGTCAAGGACCACCACCTCATGCCCGGCGCGGATCAGCTCGTAGGTGGTATGGCTGCCAATGTAGCCCGCTCCGCCAACAACCAACACGTTCATGTGAATCTCCCTTCAGAGGAGTAATGCTCGGGTACTTCCCCAGTCATAGTATAATGGCTACTTGCTTTTATCGTCACCTCAAGTCACCACAGCAAAGGCGAGGAGAAACCGTGCTTCCAACCCAAGATCAACTGCATATCATCCGTAGCGGTGGCGCGTCCCTTGTTCCTGAAGCCGCGCTGGTGCAAAAGCTCGACCGCGGGGCGCCCCTGCGGGTGAAGCTGGGTGTTGACCCCACCGCCCCTGATTTGCACCTGGGTCACGCGGTGCCCCTGCGCAAGCTGCGCCAGATGCAGGATCTGGGGCACCAGGTGGTTTTGATAATCGGCAACGGCACCGCCCTTGTGGGCGACCCCTCGGGGCGCAATTCCACACGGCCGCCGTTGACGGCAGAAGAGATCGCCACCAACGCCCAGACCTATGTTGACCAGGCTTATAGGATCCTCGATAAGGACAAGACCGAGCTGGTTTGGAACGGTGACTGGCTGACGCCGCTTGATCTGGCGCAGATACTCAAGCTGACTTCGCATTTCACCGTGGCGCGCACGCTTGAGCGCGACGACTTCTCCAACCGCTACAAGGCGCAGCAGCCCATCTCGCTGCATGAGATACTCTACCCTGTGATGCAGGCCTATGACTCGGTCATGGTGCAGGCAGACATCGAGCTGGGCGGCACCGACCAACTCTTCAACCTGCTTGCAGGGCGCGAGCTCATGGAGAAGATGGGCATGGAGCCGCAGGTCTGCCTGACCCTGCCGCTGTTGGAGGGAACGGACGGCGTACAGAAGATGTCGAAGAGTTACGGCAACTACATTGGCATCACGGATGAACCGGACGACATGTTCGGCAAGGTCATGTCCATCCCCGATGAGCTGATGCCACGGTACTTCTACCTGGCATCCACGCTGCCGGTGGAACAGGTCGACCGGATCGCCGCCGGCCTGGAGGACGGAAGCCTGCACCCCAATGAGGTCAAACGCCAGCTGGCGGCCAACATAGTGACCGCCTATCATGGCGAGCAGGCCGCCCTTGAGGCCGAGGCCGCCTTCAACCGCCTGCACAGGGACAAGGAGCTGCCCGATGAGATCGAGGAGGTCTCTGTGGCGCTGGCTCCCAACGAGGAGGGGTTGGTCTACGTGCCTGGCGTCCTGGCTGAGCTGGGCTTTGCTACCAGCAGCGGGGAGGCCCGCCGCCTCATCGACGGTGGCGGCGTCAAGATTGCCGGCGAGCCTCTTGCCGTCGGCGAGTATAACGTGGCTGTTACCTGCCTTGCCGGCGCAGTCATCCAGGTGGGCAAGCGTAAATTCGCCCGCATCAAGTTGTAAGCTGGGACAGAGGACGGTTCGCAGGATAATGCCGTCCCCATTCTGCCGTCCCCATTCTGTCCTGTGAACCGTCCTCTATCCTGAGGAAGATGCTACTCCCCTGCCAATCCGCTATACTCGTGCTGTTTGGAAAGGCACGTAAAATACCGATGGGGAAGGGAAAGCACTATGTTTGAATCAGGAGAAATGCAGAGCCCAGGCGTAACTGGGAGCTCACACAACACCAAGGAGCATCCTTTGGCACAGGTCACCAGGCGGGACTTTGTGAAGAAGGCAGCTGTGGGAGCCACCACAGTCTCTATGGCGGGGATCTTGGCTGCTTGCGCAGGTGATACCAAATCTGGTAACGCTGGTGCGAGCGGTGGCTCTACGGAGGGGTCAACGAGTGGGGTCCTCTCACCAACGTCGGTCCCCTCTGCTGATAGCGCAAGCAATTTCAACATCATGTCCGGCAGCACAACCGCTGTTGGCAGCACGTATGACAACCTCTGCTCGGCTATTGCAGGCGAGACGGGGGCATCGGCAAAATACGCTGCCTTTGCAGAAGCGGCAAAGAAGGAGGGTTTTCCTCAGCTCGCCCGGCTGTTCACCTGCACCTCTGATGCCGAGAAGATCCACATCGAGCTCGAGTTCGCCCTGGCCTCCAAGATGGACTCCAGCACTACGCGTCCAACAGCCCCCGCGGCCACTGCGCATGAAACCGACATCAACCTGATCATGGGGGCAAGCGGTGAGATGTATGAGACCTCGGATATGTATCCCTCCTTCATCAAGAAGGCCCAGGATGAGGGCGAGAGCGAGGCGGTACAGATCTTCACGCGAGCAAAACTGGCTGAGGCCTATCATGCCGAGCGCTACCTCAACGCTTACAACACCATTGATACCCCAGATGACGACAAGTACTACCTCTGTCCTGTCTGCGGCTACATCCACAAAGGAGAGGCGTTCACAGCCTGCCCTGTCTGCCTCACCGCGAAGAGCGCCTTCAAGGCGTACTAGGGCACAGCGTAAAAAAGCCGGCACAAAGCAGGAGCCGGGTATTAACAGGGAGCAGCCATGCTTTTTGCGAACATCGACTATCTGACCAGCGACTTTGAGGTCAAGCGCGGTTTTGTGGGTACCCAAGGGGCACACATCACCTATGTGGGCGAGGTGGATCCCGTGCAGGATCCGGGCTTCTCGTCAGAGGATTTTGGCGAGCGCTATGAGGGGCGAGGCAGGCTGCTCATGCCCGGCATGTACAACACCCACGCGCACATACCCATGACCTTACTGCGCGGTTATGCCGAGGGCCTCGCGCTGCAGGACTGGCTGTTCAACAAGATATTCCCCTTTGAGGCCAAGATAGATGACGAGAAGGCCTACCCGGCAACCCTTTTGGCCATTGCCGAGATGCTGCGCTTTGGCGTGGTGGGCGTGACCGACATGTATTTCTTCAGCGACGCGCGCATCCGGGCGGTGACGGAAAGCGGCATCAAGGCCAACCTGTGCGACGGCATCATGGTCTTTGACAATGAGACCACCTATGACCAGACCCCCAACCGCAAGCGCAACGAGGAGCTGGTGAGGGCGCACCACAACAGCCTGGATGGCCGGCTGAAGATCGACCTGAACATACATTCCGAGTACATCTCCAACCCACAGGTGGTTCGCGCGGTGGGCGAGCACGCCGCTGAGCTGGGCGTACAGACCCACGTGCACATCAGCGAGACCCACAAGGAGCACGAGGAGTGCAAGCAGCGTCGTGGCGGGTTGACGCCCACGCAGTACTTCGACTCGCTGGGCTTCTTTGGCGTGCCCTGCACAGCGGCGCACTGCGTGTGGACAGAGCCGGCGGACTGGGAGATCTTCGCGGCTCGCGGCGTGAGCGTCTCCAGCAACCCGGCGAGCAACATGAAGCTGGCCAGCGGTTTTGCTCCGGTGGGTGACATGCTGGGGGCTGGCGTGAACGTGTGCATAGGCACTGACGGGGTTGCGAGCAACAACTCGCACAACATATTGAAGGACCTGTACCTGTTTGCCCTGCTCAGCAAGGGCGCCAGTGGTGACCCCACCGTGGTGAGCCCTGGGCAGGCGCTGGCCGTGGCAACCGTCAACGGCGCGCGCTCGCAGGGCCGCCTGGACTGCGGCGCCATAGAGGTGGGCAAACGCGCCGACCTGGTGGCGCTGGACATCTGCGCACCCTGGATGCAGCCCATCCACAGCCTGGTCAACAACCTGGTGTACTCCGCCCAGGGCACCGACGTGGCGCTCACCATGGTGGACGGGGCCGTGCTCTACCGCGACGGCGCCTGGCTGAGCATCGACATCCAGCGGGCCTGCCATGACACCAAGCGCTTCAGCGCCCAGATCGCCGCGAGCCTGTGAGCTTGATGAGTAGTAGCGTTCTCATCGCGCTTTCCGGCGGCGTCGACTCATCGGTGGCCGCATACCTCACCGTGCAGGCGGGACATACCTGCACCGGCGCCACCATGCGCCTGTATGATGGCGATGATAACGCCTCCGCATCTGCCATCACCGATGCCCGCGCCATCTGCGACCATTTGCAGATCCCCCATGAGGTGCTGGACCTCACCGCCACTTTCACGCAGCAGGTCATAGCCCCTTTCATCGCGGCCTACGAGCGGGGCTGGACCCCCAACCCTTGCATCGCCTGCAACCGCCATCTCAAGTTCGCCTGCCTGTTGGCCCATGCACAGGAAACCGGCTTCAACTACGTGGCCACCGGCCACTACGCACGTATAGATTACGATAAGGACACCGGCCACCACCTGCTGAAACGCGCCCTGGACCGCAGCAAGGACCAGAGCTACGTGCTCTACACACTCACGCAGGAGCAGCTGGCACACACGCTCTTCCCGCTGGGTGGGCTCACCAAGGAGCAGGTGCGCGAGCTTGCCAGCGCCCAGGGCCTTCCCACCGCTGACAAGGGTGAGAGCCAGGACATCTGCTTCATTCCCAACCATGACTACGGGGCTTTCATCCGCCGAACCACTGGCCGCGAGTACCCGCCCGGGGACATAGTCGACACCCAGGGGCGGCGGCTGGGAACCCACCAGGGCATCATCGGCTTCACCATCGGCCAGCGCAAAGGGATAGGCATAGCCGCCGCCCAGCCGCTGTATGTGAAGGAGATCGACCCCCAGACGGCAACCGTTGTGGTGGGCACAGAAGCCGACCTGTATGGGAAGGTCGCAACCGTGGAGGACATCAACCTTATCGTCAGCGGATCCTTTGAAGGGGCCATCAGGGCAACCGCCAAGCACCGCTACCGCTCGCCTGAACAGCCGGTCACCGTGACTCAGCTGGAGGAGGACCGCCTGGAAGTGGTCTTCGACGAGCCCCAGAAAGCCATCACCAAGGGCCAGGCCCTGATCCTGTATGACGGCGACCTGGTACTGGGCGGCGGCACCATTACAGGCGCACACTGACAATGGGGGAGTAAGCGTATGGCAGGCAGCGAGTCGCGCAGGGAAATGGCGCAGCAATACCGGGACAGGAAGAAGCTTGGCGGCGTTTTCCTTATCAGGAACACGGTTGCCGCCAAGGCGCTGTTGGATGCCTCAACCAACCTCTCTGGCAGCATGAACAGGTTTGCCTTTGCGCAGGAGACAGGGACATGCGTCTATCTGAAGATGCAGAAAGACTGGGAGGAGCAGGGCGGCGTCGGTTTTGCCTTTGAGATCTTGGAGGAACTGGAAAAGGGCGAGACCCAGACAGACGCGGAGTTTGCCGCCGACATCAAGGCGCTTAAGGAACTCTGGCTAGAGAAGCTGACCGGTGAGGCCCTGTATTAGGGTTCATGTAAGCGTGTAAGCGGCTGCCAGCCTGCCTGCAGTTATGATTTCACCAGGCAATCGATGTCGGCGATCCAGGTTTCGATGATCGCGATCCACTCGGCTCTGGTTTTGGCGTCCTTGACATAGCCATGGGTCATTTCGATCTGGTGGGAATAGTAGGCGCGTAGAGATGCCAGCAATCCCCTCAGCTTGCGCTGTTCATCAACTCCAGCGTCCCTGTAGGACAAAATATATGCACGCAGTATTTGTTGCACCTCATCGGCAGGGCGACCAACCTGCTTCTTGAAGTCGCGCAGGATCCAATCCCGCTTGAACAGACTCTCGTTTCTCCACCCCTCATATTGTTCGTCGTAGGTCTTACCAATGCGGGCCAGGATCTCCTCGTTTTGAGGTGAATAGGAGTCGCAGGCTTGAGTCTGCTCAGAGTCGCCGTCCTTTTCGATGATCCCCGCATCCATGAGTGCCTGAATGCCGCCAATCTCGTTTCCATGGTATTTTTCAGCAAGCAACAGCGAGACAGCAAACGACGTTCCGGCCTCTTCTGCGCTGACTATACTGTCAGCGTTCACGGCATAGAACTCATCGAGGGACATTCCCATCCAAGGGGCAATCTGTGCTATCGCCTCAGTCGCGGTTTTGGTCTTTACCAGCCCCGGCCCAATGGAGAAAACATGGACTTTGGTGTTCTCCAGTTCCGCGGCAAGGGTGTTCGCCAGTATCACCTGGGCGCCCTTGAACACCTCATACGCTCCCATGAACGGAATCGCCCCGGAGGAAGGATTGAACACAATGGTGCCGTAATCGCGCTCTCTCATGCCGGGCAAAAACCGCCGCGTCAACTCCAGGGGCCCCTTCAGATGGACCAGATAACTGGTGTCCCAGGAGCTCACCGGCAAGTCCTCAACGCTGCCTAGAGGAGTGATCGTGGCGTTATGGATAATGGCGTCAGCGTGGCCGAATTCACGTATGACAAAATCGGAGAGCCGGGCAATGCTCTGTGAATCGACAAGGTCAAGCGGATGATAGACAATCCTGCCCCTCCAGCCAGTTCCGATATCTTGCTGGGCTGCCAGACCCCTCTGTTCATCCAATTCCGCCAAAACCACGTTTGCACCCAAATAGGCAAGCGCTCTACCCGC
Organism: Coriobacteriia bacterium; assembly: GCA_009783245.1. Lineage (GTDB taxonomy): Bacteria > Actinomycetota > Coriobacteriia > Coriobacteriales > UBA8131 > WRHL01. The sequence goes on along the minus strand of WRHL01000014.1, from coordinate 19,588 downwards.
CTCCGTTGCGATTCCCCCGCCACCGCCGGTAATGATTACCGTCCTGCCGATAAGGTCGGCAGGGTCCAGCTTGCTTTTCTCAACCAACATAAACCTTGCTCCCTCAATGCATTGCGCCGTTTTGGATAATCGTGAAATTCCAATCCAAACGATAAATACTGATTATATGTGACCTGCCTGTCCTTTAACCAGTGTTCACCCCTCAATGCAGCTGAGTCGCGCGCTTTGCTTCTGTCAGGGAAAAGGGGATGCGGAACTGGTCGCCCGGCTAGCGGGCACCACTGAGCAGGCATACGCAGAGGCATTACCGATGGCAGGAGGTTATGGATCTCCTAAGAAGGCACCACCAAGCTCATGTCTCCTAACGGAATCTTGCCAGGCTCGCGGTAGGGCGCTGCCTTTCCCACAACGTAACACTGTCAATCTCGCAGCGCAACACCATCAGGAAGCGTGCTTCCCTAGAGTAGGATCTCGCCCTGCAGGTAGAGCACCGCTTTGCCGGCGATCTTGACGCGCTCGCCGCGGTTCTCGCAATACAGCGTGCCGCCTCGCTTTGAGAGTTGCCGGGCTACCAACTGGTCTTTCTGCAGGCGTTCGGCCCAGAAGGGGATGAGCGTACAGTGTGATGAGCCAGTCACGGGATCCTCGGGTACGCCGGCGCCGGGGGCAAAGAAGCGCGAGACAAAATCCACCTGCCCGCCTGGCGCGGTGACCGCATCGCCCAGCGCAGCGGCAGCATCGCCCGGCGCGGTGACCACCACCGCAAAGCAGTTGGGGATCTGCTGCATCAGCGCGAAATCCGGCACCAATTCCCGTACCTGCTGCTCGCTCTCAACCAAGAGAAGCAGGTCCCGAGACAGATGGGCCTCCAGCACGGGTAGCCCTATGGCCTGACTCATGAGCGGTGTCAACTCAACCGGCTCTGGTCTTCTCGTAGGGAAATCCATCTCAAAGAGGCCCTGTTTGCGGGTGACCAGCAAAGGGCCGCTCATGGTTTCAAAGCGCAGGGTTTCAGCGCCTGGATCAACAAAGCTGGAGACGATGAATGCGCTGGCCAGGGTCGCATGGCCGCAGAGGTCGATCTCCACCTCAGGGCTGAACCAGCGCAGGTCATAGTAGCCATCACGCTTGACGATAAAAGCGGTCTCAGCCAGGTTGTTCTCCGCGGCGATGCTCTGCATAACCTCGGCGGGAAGCACATCATCAAGCAGGCATACGCCCGCCTGGTTGCCTTTGAACAGCTCATCGGTAAACGCGTCAACCACGTAGTATCTCATCGCAGTACTCCTTATCCCACCCATATTTGCGTAAGGGAGATTCTACGCTTTTTTATGACAAAAGGGACCGTCCCCTTTGTCATGACAAAGGGGACGGTCCCTTTTGTCATACCCTTTGTCATACTAGAAACTCGTCCAGGATGCTGCCCAGGTCAGGGGCCCCTATCTCCTGCAGGTCATAACTCACCCGGGTATGGGGCTTGTCAATGCTGATGATCCTGCTCAGGTCGATGGGAGTTGCAATGACAACCGTGTCGCAGGGGGTGGCCTCTATGGTCGCGGCCAGGTCGCTGACCTGCTGCTCGCCGTAACCCATAGCAGGCAACACCTTGCCAATGCCGGGGTAAGTCCTATAGGTATCAGCCAGACGGCCCACGGCATATGCGCGCGGGTCCACAATGGCAGCAGCGCCAAAGCGCTGGGCAGCAACAACCCCCGCACCCAGCTGCATCTCCCCATGCGTCAGCGTGGGGCCATCCTCAACCACCAGGACCCGCCTGCCCTTCACCAGCTCTGGTGCGTCAACCCTGATGGTGGAAGCAGCATCCACCACCAAAGCCCCGGGGTTGATCCGGGCGATGTTGTCCCTGACCGTCTGGATGCCAGCGTAATCCGCGCTGTCGATCTTGTTGATCACCACCACATCCGCCAGGCGCAACGTAACCTCACCCGGGTAATAGGACAGCTCATGCCCCGGCCGGTGCGGGTCCACCACCGTTATCATCAAGTCAGGCTCATAAAAGGGGAAGTCGTTGTTCCCGCCATCCCAGAGGATGATATCGCAGCCAGCCGGGTCCTGCTCAGCCTGCCGTAGGATCGCCTCGTAGTCAACACCTGCATAGATCACGTTACCGCTAGTGATGTGCGGCTCGTACTCCTCTATCTCCTCAATGGTGCAGCTGTGCCTTTGTAGGTCATCCAGGGAGGCAAAACGCTGTACAGCCTGCGCGTTCAGGTCGCCGTAGGGCATGGGGTGGCGTATGGCGATAACCCTTAGGCCCCTCTTGTTGAGGCACTCGATGACCCTTCGCGCCGTCTGGCTCTTGCCGCAGCCGGTCCGGATCGCCCCAATGGCAACCACCGGTTTCTCGCTCTTCAGCATGGTCTGCGCGGGCCCCAGAAGCGTAAACGACGCCCCGGCAGCATTCACCCGCGCACTCAGGCCCATGACAAAACTGTAGGTCACATCGCTGTAGGAGAAGACGCACTCATCCACCCCATACTCCCGTATCAACCTCTCCAGATCATCCTGGGGAAAAATGGGAATCCCGTCCGGGTATCCGCTGCCAGCCAGCTCAGCCGGGTACCTGCGTCCCGCGATATCGGGTATCTGCGCCGCGGTAAACGCCACAACCTCATAGTCCGGGTTGTTCCGGTAACAGGTATTGAAGTTGTGGAAATCCCGCCCCGCTGCTCCGATAATGATGATTCTCTTCATGGACAGCTCACTTTCATGGTCGATAGGTCTGGCTGGTTGTCAGGCGTTCTGGTTTACGAGGAGATCGGGTCTAACCCAGTTGCCGCATTGGCTCAGAGGCCCAGGGGTTCAGGCCCAGGGGTTCAGGCCCAGGGTTCAGGGTCAGCGGCTCAAGGGATCAGCCCCCGGCTGGTATTCACAATGAAGTCCTGCACATTGGTGATGATGCTCTTTGCCGAGAGGCTCCCGCGGTCGCCCAGCTTGTTCGCGGTGAATTCCGAGATATCCACCAGGTAGAAATACACCTGGCGGATCTTTCCGTCAGGCATCACGCGGAAGGAGGGGGTGATGTTGCCTGCGGCTATGGAGTGCAGGGCGGTTGCCATGCAGATAAGCGTGGTCGCCTTGCTGAGCTGCTCACGCATGGCGTTCTGTCCGCTATAGACATCTGCGTGCACCTCGGGAAGAGGGCCGTCATCGCGTATGGAGCCGGTGAGGACAAAGGGTATCTGGTGCCTGACGCACTGGTACAGGATGCCGTTATCCAGGTGCTCCTGCTGTATGAATGCGGGAATAGAGCCGCATTGGCGCACGCGGTTGATGGTATCCAGGTGGTTGTAATGTCCGTTGGGGTGGCTGACCTGGGTGTAGATATCCTGCCCCAGTGCGGTCTTGCGGTAGGCGGCCTCCAGGTCATGGGCTGCGAGCGCGTTGCCTGCAAGCAGGGCATGCACATAGCCATGCTCGCACAGAAGCGAGAAGGCATTGCGGCTGTCAGCGTCAAAGGTGAGAGCTGGGCCCGCCACCCAGACAATGTAGCCATGCTCCTTCTCGTACCGTAATTGCTCATACAGAAAGTCATAGTCGAGCGAGAAGGCGGTCTCCCGGCTGCGCCCCTGACGGAACGCGAAGCTGTCAGCTGTCATCTGGCGCATATCATCAAAGGCGTCAAGGTGCACGTAGATGCCCTGGCTGCCATCTTCTGCGCGCCCCACAAAGACAGGCTCGCCTTTCTTGAGGGTGCGGAACTCCCGCACCGCAACCCTGTGCTCTTTGGGTATGTATACCGCCACGCAGTCCATACGGCTTTCCTGTGCAAGCAACCATTGGCCTGCCACCTTGAAGTACTCAGGGAAGATGGTTGTGGCATGATAGTCCAAGGGAGCGACCCCGTCCGCCGGGGCAGGCACCAGCTGGGCATCAGGGGCATCGACAAGCTTGAGGGCCTGAAAATCAGGTTGGATGTACTCTTTCAGCTGAAACCGCATGATATTACCTCCTGGCAGTCCCTCAATCTGTATAAAACAGGGCTGCGACCTTGCTCGAACCGAGCCATCTATAGGTACGCGCATCCATTATCGCAAATTTCAAGTTGCATAAGAATAGGGCAAGTCTGTATATTATTTCCATTTGTAGGACGGGACAGGGGTGGGACAGGGGTACGAAGGGGTGAGCCCCGTCCTTATCGTTATAGGTACTTGACGCATGGTGGGGAGCGGAGTACTATATCAGTCATCGTTATATCATGTAACGATATAACGAGAGGCGATAGGTTGTCGTCGCGCATCCATCACTCTCCAGGGGGGTGACAAAAGGAATGAGGAGACCTGATGGCTGATGGCCCTACTCCTTTGACGGAGGCCGCTTACTACATATTGCTGAGTCTTTATGAGCCGCTTCATGGGTACGGCATCATGCAAAGGGTGGACACAATGAGTGGCGGGCGCGTGCACCTGGGCGCTGGCACACTGTATGGGGCGCTGGGCTCGCTGGTTGCGAAGGGCTGGCTTGTTGAGGGTGCGCAGTATGACCGCAAGAAGGAGTACGTGATCACGGCGGAGGGGCAGGCAGCGGTACAGGCGGAGATGCATCGTCTTGCAGAATTGCTGCAAAACGGACAGGCGGTGGCTGGAGGGGCTGCGGGCTTTACGCAGGCGGTCGAGAGTCACAAGGATGAGAAGGGAAGATGATGGAGTCTCCAAAGTGGAAGAAGATCAAAGGTGACGAGCATATCCAGAACAACCAGTCGATTGGCTCTGACCTGCTGGCGCTGGAGGAGTACGCCAACCAGATGCTGGAACAGGGGTGGCGACTCATCCGTTTGAACGGTGAGTTCCAGTTCACCTTTGTCCCCTGTGCTCCCGGGGAGTATATCTGCCGCACTGCCATCACGGTTACCAAGAACGGCTTCTATGATAAACAGGCGGCTACCGCACTAAGCGACCTGCTTGTGTCGGACGGCGCCCTGATTGTGGAGCAGCGCAACACCCTGGGCTCAAGGATAGGTGTTATCGCTTTAAGGCCTGCGGCGCTGGGCCCCTTTGAGATAACCTCGGACCTTGACTCGCGCATTGCCGAGTACCAGGCACGGAAGAAATATGTCGAGGGGGCGGGCATCACGTTTATAGTGATAGCGATTGCCTATATACCCCTGGCTATCTCGCTTGAACTCGGTGCGTTCTATGCGATAGCTGCCTGCTTTTTCGCGGTAGGTATAAACTATATGCGTCCTGTGAAAAGGTACAAGGAGATCATCGCTCAGCTTCAAGAGGAGCGTGGGGTAAGCGAGGGTTGAGGTATTCATGGAGATCGAATACAACGGTTTCATAATCAGTGACGATAAGGACAAGCTGCAGGTTCACAGGATCAGGGAGATGCTGGCTGAGTCTTATTGGGCGAAGAGCAGGACTGAGGATGTTATCAAGCTGTCCTTTGAACACGCGTTGTGTTTTGGGGTATATTACCAGGAGAAACAGGTGGGCTTTGCTCGCTGTTTGACTGATTATGCGACTATGTACTGGCTGGGCGACGTGATTATCGATGATGCGTACCGCGGGCTTGGGCTGGGGAAGGCCCTTGTGGAAGCGGCGGTTGGGCATGAAAGCATCAGAGGTTTGAAGGGCAGGTTAGAGACAAACGACGCACATGGCCTGTATGAGCGTTTTGGCTTCCGCGCAGTAGAAGGAAAGTATATGGTCAAGCGGGAGACTGATAGTGGCATTTTCGAGTAGATGACCCTGTATTGCGGCAGACTTCCGTTTCCCGCGAACTGGACTTCTCTGCAGCTCCCGCTTTGCTATAATACCAAGGCTGTACTTTGGGAGTCGGGACGTAGCGCAGCTTGGTAGCGCGCCTGCTTTGGGAGCAGGATGTCGCAGGTTCAAATCCTGTCGTCCCGACCATTTGAGGTTAGCCCCCATTATGGGGGCTAACCTCAAATGCTTTAGACGACAGGATTTGAACCTGGGAAGGGATTCGAACGCCAGGAAAACGTGCCAGTGGCACGTTTTCAGTGAGAATGGGGAGCGCTTGCGCGAACCCCAGGGCAAGGCGCCGTTAAACAGGGCTGCCTGTGGCAGGCCTGTAGGCGCGAGACCGAGCGAACAACGTGAGCGAAGGTGGGAGAGCGCGAACGAAGTGAGCGATCGGAAATCCTGTCGTCCCGACCATTGAGGTTGGTCGTCATTTTGACGACTAACCTCAAATCAACTTGCTATCTGATGACTTTGGTCTCCTGTTTGGCGACCAACACCGGCAGGTTGGGATGCTGTTTGACAAGGTCTGCCAGGATCTGTTGCTCAGGCGACGGATGGCCCAGCAGGTCTTCCATAAAGCGGTAACCAACAGATTGGTAGAGTAATTCGACCCTTACTTCCACAGCGCCAATATCGGCTGGCAGGCTGATACGATAGTAGGTGATGTCGCCACCCTGGACAAAATCCTCATCCTCCACTGCCTCACCGACAACCGCCGCATCACCCGACTTGTCATTCTTATCGATTCCGGCAAATCCCTCTCTCTGCTGCTCATTCTTCTCAAACCCGATAGGGAGGATCCTGTTGTCCTTGCCATAGACAACCCCTTGAAGCAGGCTGGTTGTTGCCAGGCCGTCACTGTCGAGCATCACTGACTCGTAGATCTGGACCTGACCAGGTTGGTCGATGATCGAATAGTGCGGTTCAAATGCTCCTTTGATCAGGTCAGCATTGTTGTCAAGGATCATGCCTTCAGCGTTGTAGCCGCCAGATTCATAGATCAGGAAACCCGCCTCATCAAACACCTGCACGTGTATCCATGCCCGTCGAGAAGGAAACCCAGTGGGGAACTTGTGGCCGACCTGAGAGTCTATCGCCACATCCAGCATAAGCACAGGACCTGACCCGGAAGTCTCGTCAATGCTGCTGTTCAGCGTAAGTGTTGCCGTCTGAGACTGCAGGAATTCCGTTGTAGCCGTCACACCTTTTTCCAGCGAGCCATCGGTACCTCCATTAAGTTGCAGAAGGTATGCGTTGCCGCCTACAAAGCTGTGCAGGGAGATCCTACCCTGCGTAGCTTCAGCAACATTCTGATTAGAGAATGGCCCCGCATCTAAAACAGGTGGCATATGGCAGGATTGGCAGGAATTATCGCCCCAATCCGATCCCTTCCACTCCAGGGCAACTACCTGCTCTGGCAGCTGCATCCCAGTAGGCTGACCGTCTACCGTGAAAGAATCCGTATAGAGCGTGTGGCAAACAGTGCAGATCCGTTCGTTTCGTTCTACAAAGCTTTGCTCGGTGGAGTAGCCCAGGGCTTGTATCATCGGTTGCTGGGCTATCGTGCTGCTCGGGTGATAACCATACAGGTAGCGGGTCTGGCCCTCAGAAGCCTGGTGCAGGTTGACAGACATTATCGTATCGCGGAAAGCGGTGTTCCCGTCGATGGGCGATGAGGTGATCTGGTGGCAGAACATGCAAGAACCACCATCTTGGTACAGCTGGTTAAGCTCATGGCCAGAAAGGGCGGCATTATCCAAGAAACTACGGGATTGGTTTGTGGCGATAGCCATCATGTCAGCCATTGGTAGATGGCAGCTGGCACAGATCGCCTGGATGTCATCAGAGGCATCGGGATGTTCCAGGGTCTCACGCCGAACCACCGCCATGAAAAGCGGGTCGACTGAGGATTGACCATGGATAGAGTTGAACCAGTCCTCAACAAACGAATAGTGAGTGCCATCACCTGGAAAAACATCGTTATGACACCTGATGCATTCTGAGGACAGGGGGAACAGCTCAGCACTGACCTGGAGAGAATCCGTTTCTGGCACTGAACTGCTTTTACCAGGATCCTGTGCAGCTGCACAACCTGCTAACAGCAGAACAAGAGCGCAGAGAACAATTGTCAGACGTGTCTTTACAGGTTTCATAGTACCCTCCATACCACTTGACAATCCTGGCTGTATTCTATCTTATAAAAGCCTTATCAGGGGCGCTAATTAGTGACTTTAAATGGGACTTTCTGTCAGTTTGAACAGGCTTTGTCAGCCAGAAGGTCCAAGCGCGTGGATGCGGCAACTACCGCAGGCGAACAGCTATCCAGTCACTTCACGATCTTGTTGATAGGCAGTTCCAGGATGTCCTCTGCGCCCGCGGCCTTCAGCTGGGGGATAAGGACGTTCACGCTCGCTTTGTCGGCGACAGTGCTCAACGAGTAGTCATCCGAACCATGAAGCTGGCTGATGGTGGGGCGCTTCATGGCGGGCAGCTCTGCGATGACGGCGTCAAGGCATTCGGCCGGCGTATTCATCAGCAGCAGGACACGTCCTCTGGCCTCGATCGCGCCAAGGAGCAGAGTGCGGATCGCCTCTATCGCCTCACGTTTTGCGGGGTCCTCCCAGGACGCGCGGTTCGTGAACAGGCGGGTTGTAGACTCAAGGACCGTCTCAACGATGCGTAGCCCATTGAGTCTCAGGGTATATCCGGTTTCCGTGAGGTCTACCAGCGCATCCATGAAGTCGGGGACCTTTGCCTCAGTCGCCCCATAACTGAAGAAGACCTCCACGGGGATGCCAAGCTGCTCAAAGAATGAACGCGTGATATTGGGGAACTCGGTTGTTATCCGGCTGCCAGGGGCGATATCACGAGCACAGCGCACCGTGGACTCATCAGAAACGGCAAGCACCATTTTGACGATACCGGTGCCGGTCTTCGCATAGGGCAGTTCCGCGATGTCTATGACATCAGCTCCGCTTTCGGTCACCCAGTCGTGCCCCGATATGCCAAGGTCGAAGTCCCCCGATGCGACAAAGACAGGGATCTCCTGTGGTCGGAGGATTTTCACCCTGGATATCCGTGGGTCGTCGATGGTGGGGTTGTAGCCTCGATTCGGTTTACGAAGCGTCAGGTCAGCGTCCTCGAAGAGCTTGTAGGTCTGTTCCTCAAGGCTACCTTTGGGCAAGGCGAGTGAAAGCATGGGCCGTCCTTCCGGTAATGTAGTAGCGTTATGCTCCTAGAAACACTTTAGCACTATAGTGTACAGCAGTATGCGGCTCTTGCCAAAGCTCTTGCCAAAACCCCGCGGCGCTTCCGTCGCAACCGCCTCCATCACACCCATCATCACACCCATCATCACACCCACCATCACACCCACCATCACACCCGCCACTCCAAAAGCTTCCCCAGGAACCTCTGCAGCTCAGGCGTCGATGGGGCCTCAAACAACTCTGAGCTCGGGCCATACTCCAGGAGCATCCCCCCGCAAAGGAAGGCTATCTTATCGCAGGCATGCCGGGCGAAACCCATCTCGTGGGTGACGATGATGAAGCGGATGCCGGTCTTCCCCAGGTCATTGATGACATCAAGTACCTCGTTGGTGTACTCAGGGTCAAGTGCGCTGGTAGGCTCGTCGAGCAGGACCAGTTTTGGCGAGGCTGCGATGGCCCGTGCGATTGCGGCACGTTGCTGTTGGCCTCCAGACAGCTGGGCAGGCATCTTGTCGCCTTCCTGGCCCAACCCAAAGCGCTCCAGCAGTTGCCGCGCACGCTCCAGGGACTCCTCCTCGCTTACGCCATGCACCACCTGCAGGGGAAGGGCGATGTTCTTCAGGGCGCTGAGATGATGGAAAAGCCCCCCCTGCTGGAAGACATAGCCAAGCTGCGCCCGGTATCCGGGGAGGCTGTTCTCCAAGAAATCGACTTCCTCCCCATCGAGATACAGGCGGCCAGCGCTTGGCGTCAAAAGGCCGCCGATGATACGCAGAAGCGTTGTCTTCCCACCACCAGAAGGCCCGATGATGGCAAGCTTGTCTATATGGTCAGAGAAGCTCACCTGGCTCAATACGGTGGCGTCACCAAAATCCATGCAAATATCCTCAAGCCTTACGTGCATAGTTGAACCTTTTCTCAAACAGGCGGCTGACAAAGGTGATAGGCAGCGTAAGGCACAGGTAGAGCGCACCCAGGAGTATATAGCTCTCGAATAATTGGAAGGTTGTGGCGCTTATCTCGCGCATGGTCTGTGTCATCTCTATGACCGCGATGATGGAAAGCAGCGACGAGTCCTTGATTACATTGGCGAACTGCCCCGTCAGGGCAGGAAGGGTCCGTGCGATCATCTGTGGAAGTATCACGTGGCGCAGAGTCTGTCTTCTCGTGAATCCCACCGAACGCGCAGCTTCCAACTGCGTCTCGTCGAGCGAAAGGAAGCTGCCACGGATGATCTCTGCGATATAGGCGCCCTCAAAGATGGAGAGGATGAGCACGCCTGCGATGAAACGGTTCTTGATTCCCCAGGCGGTACCGATGATGTAGAAGAAAAGGTATATCTGTACGATAAGGGGCGTGCCTCTGATCACCTTGACATATGCGTCACACAGGTAGCGCAACGGCAGGATGCGTGACCGGTGCCCTCCGGCGACCAGGCCTCCCAGCACCAGGCTTATGATCAAGCTGACAACAGAAAGCTGAACCGTGAGGATGAATCCATCGCGTATCCGTATCCCATAGAAGCCAACAAACCCAAAGCTGAAACTCACGTCAAGCGCTGAGATCGATACCCAGAACACCACAATGACCAGCAGGCAGACCAAGAGGTAGTTGACTGCCCCCTTGAGAGGAGGGGTTGGCCTGTCCTTGGTCGCAAGGAAAAGGTTGAGTATGTGCTTGAAAGGGCTCACCCTGTTGCAGACGCGGGCGCTCAGCTGAAATCAAAGAACCATCTGAACCCCAGCTCATCAAAGGTAGCCTTCTCTGAGGGGAGGTGTTTTTGTGTCAGTCTGTCAAAGGTGCCGTCGGTCTTGCTGGTTGCAATGAACTCATTCAGCTCGGCAAGAAGCTCACTGTTGCCTTTCTGGACGGCTATACCCCAATGCTCCGGGTCCTGGAACGGAATGAACACCGCTGTTGTTGTATCTGGATTGTTCTGCTGGTTGCGGTAGATGGTCAACTGGTCATAGATGAACGCGTCGACCTTGCCCTGAGTCACCTCGGTGACACAGGCGCTCTCATCAGCCAGGCGGATGATGGTGGTGAGGGGAAGGTTGTTAGTCGCATAGATATCTCCGGTCGATCCCGTCTTGACCGCGATGCTCTTTCCCGTCTGATTGAGGTCGTCTATCGAGCTGATCCCCGAGCCGCTGTTGGTGAGCAGCGCCAGTTGTGCAACGGCATAAGGATCGCTGAAATCCACCTGTTGGGCGCGAGCATCGGTTATGGTCATCGAGCTGATGACACAGTCTGCCAACCCGGTCTGCAGTGAGGGTATCAGGCCGTCCCACGCGGTGTTCTCGATGACTATGTCGTAGTTGTAGGCCTTGGCGAACTCGGTGATGAAATCGACGCTCAATCCGCTGGGATTGCCCGTTGCATCCTTGGTCTCAAAGGGCGGATAGGCAAGCTCCATGGCAACGGTCAGGGTCCTTTTCTCAGCATTTGACTGTCCATCACCTTTAGCCCCGTTGCCTGCTGGAGCCGAACAGGCTGAAAGTAGGCCTGTCCCAGAGATAACAAATGACACAAGCAGCAATCCAAAAAACACTCTCTTCAGCCGTTGCATATCCAAGCCCCTCCCTGTTCCTTGTAGCGTATCTTGACGTGTTCACAACGCTACGGTTTCCCTAAGACTGAATTATAACTTTTTGGGAAGCGACATTTAGGTTATCTGAATCGTATTGATTAAAAAGGCAGACGGGAAAATGCCTACAAAGAGAGGTAGGGAGGACCATGATGTTTCAAAAGGGTAAGGGAAAGAGGATAAAAGGGCTGCTGGCTACACTGATGGCCCTACTGTTGGTGGCTTCCATAAGTGCGTGCAGCTCCAACACAAAGCGGGAGGCACATGATTCGGCGCCGATGCAGTCAGCATCTTCGGGAAGCTCAGCAAGCCCCTATGAGCCGAAGTACTCAACAGATGGTGGGTATGGGTACGAGGTAATGGTAATGGAAGACGCCGCCACCCCAATGGCAACTTCAAGCTCCAGCTCTTCCAGCTCCAACAAGAAAAAAAAGGAAACCGTCACATATGTAGAGGTCGACACTGAGGATGTCACCAATCAGATGGATTTACCAGACAATGTGATGACGGGGCGAAAAATCACCTTCTGGGCTGACTATAGCATGAACACCAAGAACTTCGATGCCGACTACAAGGCGATCAATAACATGATACGGCAGTCCGGAGGGTATGTTTCCACGGAAAGGACCATAGACAACTCCACAAAATACGACCGACCTCAGCCACGTTCCAGTTGCATAACGGCAAAGATACCCGCGCTTGGCTATGACTCGTTCCTTGACGGTCTTTCCGGCATTGGCGAGATGACAAGCAAGAACAAGTGGTCTCAGGATCTGACGTCAGAGTATTTCGACACCGAGGCACGCATAGCGATGCTCGAGATGCGCAGGGATCGCCTTCTCAACTACCTTCTCCTGGCGGAGAAAGCCGAGGATATCATCGCCTTTGAACGTGATCTTTCCAACGTATTGAATGAGCTCGATGGCTACCAGAGCAACAAGCGCCACCTTGACCAGATCGTCGACTATGCCACCGTGGAGATAACCCTCGTCGAGCTGATAACGCCAGAGACCATCGGCAAAGACGGCGAGCCCTTAGGCGATCGCGCGTCAGAGGCCTTCCTTCTCTCAGCAGAGAACGTGAAGAGCTTCCTGGAAGACGTAGTTGTGTCCCTCGCTGGTGCGGCGCCGGTTATTGGGCTTCTGGTAGCAATCGCGCTTATCCTCTGGATCATCTTCATTGTGATAAGGAAGAGTCGCGGCAGGTTCAAGAACACCCGTATAGGCAAGGCACGGCAAAAACGCAGGGACAAGAGAGCTCAGGAAAAGATCGAGAAATCCCTTCATCTGCAGGAACTACGGCAACAGGTTCAGGCAAAGCGGTTCAGCAAGAAACAGGCGCAGTACCCACCACCTGCTCCGCCATCTGAGACAGAGCAGCAGGATTCATAGGTCCTCGGGCTCTTGCTCAAGTGTGATGTCGAACCCCTTTTGGACCCTGGCGATGATCTCGGATTTGAACCGTTCCAGATCCTCAGCAGACTCAGCGTTCAGATTAGTCACAACCAGTGCGTTCTTGGGATAGAGTTGCAGACCGTGGGCAGAATATGACCCTAACCCAACCTGCTCTATCAACCAGCCGGCAGCCAGTTTCATCTGGCTGCCTGGCATTTCCCAATGTGGGGCGTTGGGATATCGCTCAAGCAGTCCAGCAGCCAGGTCACTGTCCACAACGGGGTTCTTGAAGAAGGATCCAGCGCTGGCGATCTTTTGTGGGTCAGGAAGCTTGTCAGAGCGGATAGCCAAGACAGCCGCACGGATGCTGGCTGGTGTGTAGTCAGTGACAGCGTTGTCGTTCAGGAACTGCTCTAAAGAGGGATAGAAGGGCGGTTCCAGCGCCCCCTTGCTCAGGCGCAGGGTTATCGTCGTGATGATGTGGTGTCGAGTCCGGGGATCCTTGAAAACGCTGTTCCGATAGGAAAAACCGCAGTCATCGGGAGCCAGGATAGTAAAGGAGCCGCTATCAGTATCATAGGCTTCCAGCTCGACCAGGGCAGAGGAGATCTCCTGCCCGTAGGCGCCGACATTTTGGACCAGGGTCGATCCGGCGTAACCCGGAATCCCACTCATCGCCTCAACACCACTGAGGTCAACGTCCACCAGCCGCTCAACAACCGCATCCCAGATCTCACCAGCCCCTATCCGGTAAGTGACGCTGATCTCATCCTCATGCAGCTTCTCAAAGCCTTTGATGCGGTTCAGGATGATAAGCCCAGCATAGTCGCCTCGCGCCACTACATTGGAGCCGCTACCCAGCACAAACCAGGGGATCCTCCGCTCCCGCGCAAACGCCACTGCTGCCACCAAGCCGTCCTTCTCGGCAACTTCAACCACATACCTGGCAAGGCCTCCCAACCGTATGGTAGTCAGCGTAGATAGCGGCACATGTTCCTGATATTCCATTCCAACCTGTCTTTCTTCGCTTCAGAAGACAGATAGTAGCACACCTGTCTGCAAAGTAAGGTAGTGACAGTAAGCAAAGCGGAAGAGTATATTGAACAAGGCCACAAAAAGCCGGAGGGTTTAGCAATAGGCTGACCAAGAAGCTACGGAGGGAGTGAGACTATGGCGCTGTTCAATTGGAAGCTGCACGGCGACGGCAAGACCATCAAGGCAGGTGAGGTGATCGCACCAGATGAACGTCTGTCCTGGGTGCGGACAACCGGTATTGGGCTCCAGCATATAGTGGCGATGTTCGGTGCGACCTTCCTGGTGCCGCTCTTGACCGGCTTCCCCCCGGCGACCACGCTGTTCTTCTCCGCTATCTCAACCATGGTCTTCTTACTCATCACCCGCAACAGGGTTCCCAGTTACCTTGGCTCCTCCTTTGCCTTCCTCGCGCCCATCTGGGCGGCGACTTCTGGCGGGAACTTTGCGATAGCGACCTTTGGCATCATGAGCACTGGCATACTGCTTGCTCTGGTAGGCCTGTTGATCATGAAGGTCGGTTATAGCTGGGTTGACAAACTGATGCCGCCGGTGGTCACCGGCGTTATCGTTGCGCTGATCGGCTTCAACCTGGCGCCGGTAGCCGCGGGGAACTTCCTGGCTTTCCCGGTAACCGCCGTGGTGACCTTTGGCTCCATCGTTTTGATCCAGGCGCTCTCCAAGGGTATGCTTGGCAGGCTGTCTATCCTCTGCGGCGTACTGATTGGTTATGCCTGCGCTGTCATCCGCGGGGAGGTTGATTTTGCTGCCATTAGCCAAGCAGACTGGGTCGGCCTTCCGCAGTTCATGCTTCCACAGGTCGACTTCAGCATCCTGCCGATGTTCCTACCTGTGGTCCTGGTGCTGATTGCCGAGAATATCGGCCACGTAAAGTCTGTGGCTGCCATGACCGGCGAGAACCTCGACAAGTACATCGGCCGAGCGCTGTTCTCCGACGGCCTGGGCACTACCCTGGCTGGTCTGGGTGGCGGTTCTGGTACCACAACCTATGCCGAGAATATCGGCGTCATGGCGGCTACGAGGGTCTACTCAACTGCTGCCTACTGGATTGCTGGTATTGGCGCCTTGATACTTTCGCTCTGTCCAAAGTTCGGTGCGGCGATAAACACCATCCCTCCTGGTGTCCTTGGTGGCGTGTGCATACTGCTCTACGGTATGATCGGTATGTTGGGTGTACGTATCTGGGTGCAGAACAAGGTCGACTTCTCCAAGCCGATCAACATCATCACCGGTGCGGTGCCACTGGTTCTGGGCATCGCTGACTTCACCACTACATTTGGCGACATAACCCTTGGCGGTATCGCCTGGGGAGCCGTTGCCGCTCTGGTTCTCTATCATTTGATCAATGCCCTGCAGAAAGCAAGGCGCATCGATGTCGATGACGGGAGAGGCTAGCCCGCCAGTTGATCATTGGTAGCCGATTGCCAGCGCCACCAACAGAATAATCGCCGTCAGGATAAGCAGCCCCACAAAGAAGGGCCAGGATCGCTTGATCCACTGCCCGTAGCTCAGGCCGCCCAGCGAGAGCGCGATGAGCAGGGCAGGATTGGTGGGGTATAACACGTTGGTGAAACCATCCCCAAAGATGTATGAGAGGACTAACAGCTGGCGCGGGATGTCGATGAGGTCGACAAGCGGGGCGAGCAGGGGTATCAACAGGAACGCCTTGGCGGATCCCGACGGAATGGCGAATTCCAGCAGCATGACCAGCAGGTAGATGCCAAGGATGGTCAACCAACCTGGCTTGTCGCCCAGGAAGTTATAGGTGTAATAGATGATGGTGTCAAGCACCCTGCCTTCGGTCAGCATATAGCTGATGGAGGAGGCCATCAGCACCAGCAATGCGCCTGGTGCGATGGTCTTCATGCCGTTGAGGAACCAGAGTACAAGCTGTTTTCCGCCGCAGCCGCAGAGCAGAGGGGCGATTATCCCACAGAGCAGGAAGGTGAGGGCGCAGACGGGGAAGACCAGGTCAGCAAGCCCTGACAGGGGAATCACACTGCAGGCGATTATCGCGGCAATGCCTATGACAAAGACAATGACAAAGGCCTTCAGCGCCTTGGGCATACGGGGGTTGGTTGCGGGGTTATCAGCTGCTGGGAAGGTGGTTGCGGGGGCGTCGGTTTGTGAGGGATTGGCGGCAGGTTCTGTTGCCGCACTTCTCGTGCTGGCTTTGATACCAAAGCCGCTCGCTTTGCCAGCCCGTTCGCAGCGACGGGCATTTAGCAGCAGGAAGCCCATCAGCAGGGCATAGACCAGCACAAAGCACACAATGCGGAGCCAGGCTCCAGAGAAGATGGGCAGGCCGGCGATGGTCTGGGCGATGCCGGTGGTGAAGGGGTTCATGACGCCTACCGCAAAACCGCAGCCCACGGCCAGAATGCTCATACCCAGCCCCTGGAAGCGGTCCCATCCCAGGCGTAGGGCCAAGGCGACAACAATGGCAGCCAGGGGGATGACCTCTTCAAAGGAGCCGATCAGCGTCCCCAGCAACATGAAGACCAGGGGTAGGATGAAGAGCAGCAGGCGGTTGTTGCGCTCGAACCTCTTTGCGATGCTGGTGATCAAGAAGCTGAGCACACCACAGGACTCCAGGGCGTAGAAGGCCCCGCCTATGACAAACAGGAAGACCAAAAGGAAGATCAGCATGACATTGTTCGGCCCGCCAAGGATAAGCAGGGGCGAGAGCAGCCACTTCCAGAATGGCAGGTCACCGGTTGTGCCCTGGAAGGAGCCGGGTACTATAACCTCGACCCCATCAACAAGCGTCCTGCTGAATTCGCCTGCAGGCAAAACCCGCGTCACGATGAAGGCCGCAACCATCAAGGCGACAAGCACCACAAAGGCAGTGACATAGGTGCGGATGGAGATGGCAGTGATACCGCCGACCCCGCTCTCCCCGCCGTCGCCGGAGCCGCCGCCTTTCTCCCTTACGCCATCATCCATGGAAAGCCCCCGAGTCCCGTGTTATAGCTACATCAGGGTCAGCTCTTTTTGCTGGCCCGGGCCTTTTTGGTCAGTTCAGCGACACGTTTGAGGATATCGCTGGAGCTTGCGCCCTCATCAAGGTCAAGAATGGCCTTTGCGACATGCTTGACATCGACTTTCTCGCCAGACCTGTGGATGGTCTTGATGACGTCCACTGCGTTATAGGCAGCTGTGTAGACGTCTTTGTCCACCTGTAGGCCGGCGTCCTTGATGACCTCGCAGACCTGGGCAAGTTCCCATGCCTGTATCTGGTCCATCTCGTTTATCTTAGCGATGCTCTGAACTGCCTGCAGCATCTCGGCTGAAGGCACCACGGCATCTGCTGCCTCTATGGCATCCGCTACCTCAACAACTTCCTCGGGCACTTCGACTTCCTTGGGTTTCTCGCTCTCCTTGGGCTTATCAGCCTTCCTTGCCCCTGAGCCCTCACGGAAAGGTGGTTGCCAGTCGCTGCCCTTGGGAGCTTCCTCAAGCGGGGCAGTGACAGGCTCAACAGTCTCAGGGATTATCTCCACAATCAACTCGGCGCTGTCCTCGATTGGCTCATCCTCAGGTGTGACAGCCGGGACAGTGAGATTCGCTGCCGTTCCAGCATCCAGGGAAGCGGCATCAACTGCAGTTGGTTCATCGCTGGCTGCCAAGGCTCCAACTCGCGGTGTCCTGGCCGGCTTGTTCAAGGCTTTGTCAGCCGCAACTCCGGTAACCGCCGCCCCGGCAAGGTTCTCCGGCGTGTTGGTGACAGAGCGGATAAGATCGTTAAGCGTGGAGCTGAAGGGCTGTCCGTTCAGCGCCGCACTCTTCACATCAAGCTTGGCCAAGGTCTCAGGGAGTCCCCCCAAAAGCCGCGACAGCAGATCGCCCTCAGTAATACCGTTGCCGGCGCCCATGTCGATGATGGTGGCGTTGGTGCCCACCTCAGCAACAGCGGTCGCGATGGCGGTCGATACCTTTATCCTGGTCTGACTCTCTATCTCAGCAAGCGTGACCTGCAGGTTGACACCCTCCTGGGCGGCCAGAGCCTCGGCCTTGGCCCGCTCGGCCTCGGCCTCAGCAAGGCCCTTCTGACGGATGGCCTCTGCCTCTGCCCGGCCTTCCGCCTCGATACCCTCGGCGTTTGCCGAACGGGTCTTGCGGATCTTCTCGGCCTCAGCGTCTGCTGCGGCCCTGACTGCGTCGGCCTCGCCCTTGGCCCGTTCGATCCTTGCCTCGGCATCGCCATGGGCCCTTCTCTTGGCTGCCTCAGCTTCACCGGCGGCGCGTTTCTCGGCAATGGCCGCTTGGGCGTCCGCGTCGATCTCGGATTTCGCCTTTGCGGCCTCGGCGTTGATGACCGCCTTCTGCTTCTCGGTCTCGGCAAGCGTGGTCTCCACGTCGCGGCGGGCCTCGGCAGCGCGCCTGTTCTGCTTCTCCCGCTCAACCGCGACCTCGCCCTCCTTGCTCGCCAGGTCCTTCAGCTTGTCCTGCTCCTCAAGTTGGCCGGCAAACTCGGCAACCTTGTCGGCCTTGTCGGTCTCCTCCCTGAAGCCAGCCTGCTTCAGCTTGAGGTCACGGTTCTTCTCCGCAACGGTCATGTCCTTTGCGATACGCGCAGACTCTGAGACCTGGCTGGTTGTCGCAGCGGTCTCGTCAATCGACTTCTGCTCCTCTGCCCGCAGGTTCTCAGCGATACGCCGCTTCTCCTCGCGGTCCTTCGCGGCAAGGTTGTTATAGTGGTCGTTGTTGTCCTTCACCTCGGTGATGTTCAACGAGATCAGCTTGAAGCCCAGCTCAGCCATGCGCTCCTTGACGTTCTCCTCAATGTCGCTCTTGAATTTCTCGCGTCCCTCGATGACCTCCTCAGGCGTCAGGGTCGCAACAACCGCGCGGATCTCACCTTCCAGGGTCTGCTGCAGGGATTCCTTGATGTCCATTTCGCTCTTGCCAATGAAGCCCATGACGGCCTTGGCCAGCGCTCCTTCGGTCTCGGTGTCAGGCTTGAGCTGTGCCGTCCATTTCACCACAACGGGGACCACGGTCTTGGTTTGGGTCTCCCTGTCGTCAGAGATAACCGTCAGCACTGCCAGCGAGAAGAACTCATGCCGTTTGAAGGGCGAGATGAACGCCCCTCCTGACACCAGCACGGAGGGCCCCTGTGCGCCGACCTTCTTTCTTCGCTTGTTGCCGCCCGAGATGACCAGCGCCTGGTTGGACTTCGCTATCTTATAGCGCAGCTTGAAGACGATAATCACCACAATCAGCACAACAATAGCTACCACTATCCAGATAATCGTCGATAACACACCCAGTACTGACTCCATGGTCCTCTCCCTCTTTGCATGGTGATAAGCGGAATACGGCTTGCACAGGAACTCATAACACCAAGCCTACTTGTAGAGTATCGTCTGCACGTACGTAATGCAAGGACATGCATCAAGCAGACAGGAAAAGGTTACGAGCAGGATGAGTCTCACCCCAACGCGAGCCCAAAAACCGCGCGGCTTCACCCCGCCCAGCGCACGCTTCCCATGCGCGTCCAGCGGCATGACAAAGGGGACGGTTCAGGACAGAAGGGGACGGTTCTATTTTGTCCTTGAAAAGGACAAAATAGAAACGTCCCCTTCTGTCCTGAAACGGCCCCTTCTGTCCTTC
>WRHL01000013.1 GCA_009783245.1 Coriobacteriia bacterium | reverse complement strand
AAACGTACCGACCCCCTGTCACGTTTGACCCCCTGTCACGTTTCGACCCCCTGTCACTCTACTTGCTAAACTATCTGTATTGACTAGTCAGAATAAGAGTTTATACTATGACTAGTCAGAATTGGTAGAAGAAAGAGGCTGCAATGGACGCCGTTGGTCTTTATGACGCAAAAGCAAATCTCTCAAAACTGGTTGACAAGGCGCAAAAGGGTGTGCCTACAATAATTACCAAACATGGAAAGCCCGCTGCGCTTGTTTCTCCCATAGTAGATAACGGAAAAACCAAGCTTCAGCGGACTGGCTTCTTCAAGGGGTGCTATACCATTCCAAAGGATTTTGACACTGCTGGTCAAGATGAGATCATTGCCTTATTCGAGGGAGAAGGCAAGTGAAGCTACTCTTTGATACCAACGCTGCTTTGTCTATAGGTAATGGTACTGAGTCTTCTTACATAACAAAGCTGGTTAGTGATCCCATGAACGAATGCTTTCTGAGCGTGGTGGTTCTGTGGGAGATTGCCATCAAGAGTAGTTTAGGCAAAATCGACCTGGGCATAAGCCTAGTGGAATTTGCAGATGCCTTTGCTGACAGGGGGTATCCGATACTTACTGTGCAACCAAAACATATCTATGCTCTCGAAACGCTTCCTCTTATCCACAAAGACCCCTTTGATCGTCTCCTGGTTGCACAAGCACAACGCGAGGATATGGTGCTGCTCACCACTGATTCATTACTAAGCGAATACGGTTCTAATATCAAACAGGTTTAAAAAATAAGAGAGTAGGGGTTGGTGGCGATGAAGAAGTTCAGATGCAAGATATGCATGACCGTGTTCGATGAAGACAAGGCCTTTGTTAACGATAAGGGCGGGTTGCACTGCCCCATCTGCAGGGCGGGATCCGAGCATTTTGAGGAGATCGCCTCCGCGGCGCCGGCGCCGACGGCAGTGCCGGCGACAGCCGCTGCTGAAGCCGCCAGTGAAGCGCAACCTGCAAGTGGGGCCGCGGCTTCTCTGGCTTATGATGCGGCCTTCGCCCGCCAGGATGAATCCTGCAGGTACATGGGCGAGATCCATCAAATGGCCGTGTCCGGGGAACCCATCATCGAGGCCATGGGTGTCCAAACGGTGAGCCCGGGTTGGGATGACATCCTGATCCTGGGAGCTCAGCTTGACCCCATGCCGCTGGAGCCCCATGAAGTGGTTGACACCACCACGGTGCTGGGAAAACGTGCAGCAAAGCCGCTGGTCATCGCAAATCCGGTCTACGTCTCGCACATGTCCTTTGGCGCGCTTTCGCGCGAGGCGAAGATAGCCCTGGCAAAGGGTAGCGCTTTGGCACAAACCGCCATGTGCAGTGGTGAGGGAGGGATCCTACCCGAGGAAAAGGCCGCTTCTTATCGTTATATCTTTGAATATGTGCCAAATCTGTACAGCGTGACGCCGGAGAACCTCAAGGCTGCTGATGCCATTGAGATCAAGATCGGGCAGGGCACCAAGCCGGGGCTGGGCGGGCATTTGCCCGGGGCCAAGGTCACGGCGGAGATTGCCGCGGTGCGGGGTAAGCCGCAGGGGCAGGATATCCACAGTCCCTCGGGGTTTGCAGATGTGAAGACGCGCAAGGATCTGCGGGAGTTGGTGGAGCGCCTGCGCGCGGAGTCAGAGGGGCGGCCGATAGGGATTAAAATCGCGGCGGGCAGGATAGAGCGCGACCTGGAGTTCTGCGTCAGTGCGGGGCCGGATTTCATCACCATCGACGGGCGGGGCGGCGCCACGGGGGCGAGCCCCAAGCTGGTGCGCGACGCGACGTCTGTGCCTACGGTCTATGCGCTGCATCGGGCGCGCGCGTATCTGGATTCTGTGGGCCTGGATATCTCGCTGGTGATAACCGGCGGACTACGGGTCAGCTCGGATTTTGCCAAGGCGTTGGCTCTGGGGGCTGACGCGGTGGCGGTAGCTACGGCGGCCATGCTGGCGGCAGGTTGCCAACAGTACCGCATCTGCGGCAGCGACATGTGTCCGGTGGGCATTGCAACCCATGACCCGGAGCTCAGAAAGCGCCTGGATGTTGATGCCGCCGCGCAGCGTGTTGCCAACTACTTCAAAGTGACACTGGCAGAGCTGGAGAATTTTGCCCGCCTGTGCGGGCACAACAACCTGCATGACCTGAGCGTGGATGACCTCTGCACCACCAGCAGCGAGCTGGCTAGCTTCACCAACATCCCGCACGCGTAGGGCTACGGCAGATGCTGCGGTTAGGCGCCATCCCGCACGCGTAGGGGGTTGTGGCTCTCCACCGTAAAGATATCTCACGCCATACGCCATAGGTAGATTGTGGGTATAATAACTGCTTTCCTGCTAGTAGCTCTCACGCAAAGGAGACCCATGTCCGCAAGGCTCGCCATTCCAAAACAGGGCTTCAAATTCTGGTTCGATGCCTCGCGCAACCCCGCGCTGGGGCAGTCCCTGACGCCCTATGTGGTAGGCATACTCTTCTCCGTCGCAGCGTGGATCTACAACCCTGAGGTCATTTTCCAACCCCTCGCCCTGGCGCTTGGTCTTTTGGGCTTTGTGGGGGTGGGCTCCGCACACACCGGCATCAACCTGCTTGACGACTACTTCGACTACACCAAGGGTGCGGTCGCCCAGCGTGAGGCCCTCATCGATGGCGGCTTCCGTGCGCGCCTGCACAAGTGCTCCTATATCGAGTCAGGCGAGGCAACCATAGAGGAGACCCGCACGGTGAGCTGGCTCTTCATCTCCTTTGGCCTGCTCTGTGGCGTCATCATCCTGGTGCTGGGCCTGCTGTTCCTCGGCTATGATTGGCGCTACCTGGCCGCCTTTGCCGGCGCGGGACTCTTGCTGGGCGTCATGTACGCCGGCCCGCCGCTGCGACTGAGCTACCACGGCTTTGGCGAGGTGGTGGTGGGCATCGTCTTTGGCGCGCTGATCGCCATCCCCGCGTACTACCTCTGCACCGTGCGCATCGACCCCAGCATCATCTGGGCCTCCATCCCCTGCGGCCTGCTCACCATGAACATAGTCAACACCCACGCCATCATGGACTTCGAAAGCGACAAGGCCGCGAACCGTACCACCTTTGTGGTGCTGCTCGGCTCCAAGATGGCCGGCTTCTGGGTTGACATCGTGCTGTTGGTCGCCTCTTACGGCTGCATCGTTGTTGGGATTCTCCTTGGCGCCCTGCCGCTCACCAGCCTGTTGGTACTGGTCACCTTACCGGTCGCCGTGGGCTTTTTGCGCCTGGTCCGCCTTTATGTCACCCACCCAGAACGCGATGAGACCCCCAAATGGTGGATGGGCGCCTTTAAACAGTGGGACCTTTACAAAAAAGCCGGCATCGAGTGGTTCATGCTCCGCTGGGCCCTGGCCCGCAACCTGCTCATGCAGTTTGTCCTTATCGTCGCCATCACCAACCTGTTGGGTTTCAACCTCTATCTCTGACGATAAACCCGGCTGCTTGCCCGGCGCTCGCTTAGGGGTACGCGCGGCATCCGCACGCCCAGCACCCATCCCCCTCGCGCGCCAGGGAATCGTGTCGCGCTGGTCGCTGTCGCGCCCAGCGCTTCTCGGCGGCCAAGGCCGCCTAGGTATATGAGGAGAAGTGCAGATGACGCAGAATGAGACAAGGGGACGGGACTTGACAAAGGGGACGGACTTGACAAAAGGGACCGTCCCCCTTGTCAAGTCCGTCCCCTTCTGTCCTCAATCGGCGGATGCGCGATGGGGAACTGGCGCTTGGCGGGGAGAGGCCGCGCATCCTTGAGGCTTAAGCGGGGGTGGGCCCCGTTGTTCTCGTTATATCCTGTTTGACAACTAATACGGTAGCCGATATAGTGTACTACGTAAGCCGATATATCGGCTACCGGAGCACAAAGGGAGCAGTACATGCCAGAGAGTTTTGAGCGCGGCGCCTTGACCGAGGCGGTTTTCTATATATTGCTGTCGTTGCATGAGCCGATGCACGGGTATGCCATCATGCAGAACATCGAGCGCTTAAGCGATGGAAGGGTGGTTTTGGGCCCGGGCACGCTGTATGGGGCGATCAACGCGCTGGTGCAGAAGCGGTGGATTATCGCGATGTCTGCTGAGCGGAGTTCCCGCAAGAAGGAATACGCTATCACCGCGTCTGGGCGTGCGGTATTCCAAGAAGAGCTCAAGCGCCTGCGGGAGCTGCTGCGTAATGGTGAAGGTTTGAAAGAGGAGGGCGAGCGATGAGGTCGTATAGGTGGAGGGCGTTCATGGATCACGAGAAGGAAGAGGACTGGCTGAACGACCTGGCGGCGCGTGGTTTTGCCTTTGCCGACCTTGCTCTGTTCCGCTACAGCTTTGAGGATTGTGAACCGGGGGAATACACCTATCGTATCGAGCTGCTCAATGACCTGCCAATGCATCCAGAGAGCCAGCGTTACCTGGGCTTCATGGCAGAGAATGGGGTTGAGCATGTTGCGTCGTATTTCCGCTGGGTCTATTTACGCAGGAAGACTGCGGAGGGGAGCTTTGAGCTGTTCAGCGACATCGACTCGCGGATTGCGCACTACAAGCGCATTGCCCTGGTGTGGCTGGTTATGACCTTTGTGGAGATGTGTTTTCTCCTCTCTCAGATACCCAGGGGAATTGGGTATCTGAGCGCCGGCGCTCACGGGGGCTCATCGGCAGACGTTTTCATCTGCCTGCTCTTCATTGTCTTTTTTGTGCTGTTCCTCAGGGCCTGGGTCTTGGTGCGTCTGAAGATCAAGAAGCTGAACCTGGAGCGCAGCTTGAGGGAATAGGTTCTCCAGGCAGCGGCTCTTTTGACTCCTGTGGCACCATATGGCGCTCACATTGCTAGAGTGGCGTCTATATAGGCGTGAATATTTGCAGAAACGACCATGGATTCACGCTTAAACCGTGGGTTGAGTCTGGAACGCAGCCTGAGTAACGCAGCCTGAGGGAGTAACATCCTGCGCAGTTACGCTAGAATACTATAGACGCGTACCAGTGAGCTGTGCGCGACTACGCGACAATGCTACTACGCGATTGCGCGACTACTCTATCGAAGGAAGCAACCTATGGGCGAACTGCTGTACTACGCAAGCTGGTTCTTCAAGGCCAAGATACTCAGGCGGCGCAACCCCCTGCAAAGTGTCATCTTCATCACCGACCGCTGCAACCTCAACTGCAAGCACTGCAACGTGGTCAAGTCCGGCCCAGACTGCGTCTCCAAATCCTACGAGCAGGTCAAGGCCGACCTCACCCGCTGCTACCAGCTGGGCAGCCGCATCGTGGACTTCGAGGGTGGCGAGCCCCTGCTCTGGACCGACGGCGACAAAAACCTCGACTCCCTCATCGAACTCGCACGTCAGATGGGCTACTACTCCATCACCGTCACCACTAACGCCCAGCTACCCATCACGCCCAAAAGCGATCTCATCTGGATCAGCATCGACGGCATGCGCGAGCTCCACGACGAGCAGCGTGCGCCAGGCAGCTTCGACCGCGCCCTGGCCAACATCGCCGCCTGCGACCACCCCAACCTCAACGTCAATATGACCGTCACCGCTAAAAACCACGCGGATTTTGAGGCTGTCGCCAACCTGGTGAAGGACAATCCGCGCCTGCGCCGCTTCTCCTTCTCGTTCTATATGCCGTACCAAAACCGCGACCTCTGCGTGTCACCCGAGATCCGCAACCGCATCATCGACACCGCACAGCGCCTTAAAAAGGCCGGCTACCCTTTCATGAACTCCAAGGCCGGCATGAACCTGCTGCGCGACCCGCGCCAGTACGCCCACAAGCGCTCGTGCTGGATCTCCAACTTCATCATGAGCGACGGCACCACCTTTGACGAGTGCCCCGGCGCCACGGCGGGTCTGTGCGAGGAGTGCGGCTTTGGCATGGGCGCCGAGATGACCCTGCTCATGCGCCTCCACCCCGAGATGCTCCGCGCCGGCCTAAGCGTCCGCAGCTAAAACGCTCCGCGCTGGCCCAGCGTCCGCTGCTGACCTATAACGAGCAGGACCAGTCCGCCCCCAGCGCCCACCAACGGGTACGCGCGGCACCCGCACGCCAGCGCCCGTCCCCCTCGCACGCCTGCTTGGAATAGGCAGCGCGCCAACCCCGGTGCAGTTGATGCACCTAATTGCGCCTGAATGGAATAGACAGCGCGCCAGCCCGGGTGCAGCTGACGCATCCCCGTGCGCCTGCACTGGAATAGGCAGCGCGCCAACTCCGGTGCAGTTGACGCATCTACTTGCGCCTGCCCACATCCTTCCGTCATTGCGAATCATACGTAGCATGATGTGGCAATCCAGGGTATCAAGCAGCGGTTTTGTGGTCGATGGCTGAAGCCCCCACTCCCGTCATTGCGAGGAGCCGTAGGCGACGTGGCAATCTACGGCAGCGGCTGGGGATCTGTGGCGTTAACACAGCGCACAGACTCCCCGTCGATTCTTTTCCTCTTCCAACCCACAAGATGATGTGCTGTGACAAACTGCCAACAATGAAAGTCTACTGCGTAGATTGCCACGGCGTTCGCTTCGCTCACTTCTCGCAATGACGGAAAGGTTTATGCAGGCGCACGGGGATGCGTCAACAGCACCTGGGTTGGCGCGCTGCCTATTCAAAGCAGGCGCATGTAGATGAGCTAACAACTACTCTTTTCGTAATGACGGAGTTCAGAAAGCCTCTCCAAGCCGGTGCGCTGTCTCAACGTGCTGTATACGCATGGCCTCGCGACGGGCAGGGTTGCTGCGTTCGGTGCCACCGAGCAACACAAGCTCTTTATGTCTGGCGCGATCATGGATACGGTCGCTTAACATGACGCTTTCCATACTCTGCAGGCGACCCTGCTCCTCCAGCACCTCCTTTGTGTTGCCGGCACAGGCTATGAACAGGGCTTTATCCAGCACCTTCATCGGTTCGCTATGCGGAGTATCAGGCAGACTCGGCAGGCTGCCGTCCAAGCCATACGCGTACCCGTAGCTCCACACCCTGTCAAACCAACCGACCAGCTTTGCGGGAGCCTCTGTCCAAAAGACCGGGTAGATGAACACCAGCGCGTCGGAGGCATCGATGAGCACCTGTTCAGCCAGCACGTCATCAGCCAAGGGCAGAGCGTCATTGTAATAAGCATCACGCAGGTATTCAGCCTCAGTCATGTCCGTCCTAAAACCCTGTTTGTACAGGTCGCTGACGGTGTATGACTTACTAGAGTCCTCAAGCCCCTTGATGAAAGCATCGCGGATCTCAGCGGTCAAAGAATCCTCACTAGGGTGGCAATAGACGATATGAACATGATTGATACCCACTGCTGCTCCTCTCAAGTGACTCAACCTGCGCCTTATCACGATAACAGACATTAAAGCGTGCGGGGCAGTTGCCTCGTAATAGGAGGCAGCGATGGGGAAGTCAGGCTACAATGGTGGTATGAAGATTATCAGGTCGCGATATGCGGGGGCATGCTACGGCGTGGAGCGGGCGTTGTCGCTGGTGGATGAAGCGGCGCGAACCAGCTCGGGTGCAGTGCATACGCTGGGGCCGCTGATCCATAACCCGCAGGTTGTCAGCGAGCTGCGCGACAGGGGCGTGTTGGTGGCGAACTCCGTTGAGGATGTGGCCAAGGGTATCCTGGTGATCCGCTCGCACGGGGTGGCGCCCGAGGTCATCGAGCAGGCCACCGCTCAGGAGCTGCAGGTTGTCGACGCAACCTGTCCGCACGTGAAGAAGGCACAGGCTGCCGCCAAAAAGCTCTGGGAGCAAGGGTATCAGGTCCTGATCGTGGGCGAGCTGGGGCATCCTGAAGTTGAGAGCATCCGAGCCTACGCCGGTAATCAGGCGTTGGTTGTGCAGGAGCCTTCCGACCTGCCGGATTCGGCTGATGCTGCTTACGAGAAGATCGGGATAGTGGTGCAGACCACGCAGTCCGAGGCTGCGCTAAGGGCGGTCATCGAGGCGCTTGAGCAGCGGGGCGTGACACCAGTTGTGCACAACACCATCTGTTTTGCCACGCGGCAGCGGCAGGAGGCGGCCAGCGAGCTTGCCAGGGAGGTGGACGTCATGCTGGTTGTGGGTGGGCGGAACTCCAGCAACACCACACGGCTGGCGCAGCTCTGCCTGCAGGTCTGCCCGCGCACCTACCATATCGAGCGGGCCTGTGAGCTTGAGCCCGCATGGTTTGATGGGGCGCACAGCGTGGGGATAACTGCCGGCGCCTCAACGCCGGAGGAGCAGATCATACTGGTTGAGAAGGTGTTGGAAGACCTGCTGTGAGCGAGGGTTCCCGCGCAGATTACGCTCCATCGATTACGCCTGGCGCAGTGGCTGCTGCAAGCGAGGGTGCGCTGATTGCCGCGGTAGACACGGACTCACCAGCTGAGCGCGCGGGCCTGGCGCCCAACATGACCATCCTGGCGGTGGACGGCCAGTCGCTGGCAGACAGCATCGACTGGCTCTGGTTGACCGACGGCAGTCAGGTGGAGCTCACCTTGAGCGACCAAACAACCCGCCAACTGCAGCGCGAACCCGGCGAGACCTGGGGCCTCAGCTTTGCCGACCCGCTCTTTGGCAGCGCCCTCAAGACCTGCTGCAACAGCTGCAGCTTCTGCTTCATGGCGCAGCTGCCCAAAGGCATGCGCCCCTCGCTCTACATCCGCGACGACGACTACCGCCTCTCCTTCCTCCAAGGCAACTTCGTCACGCTCACCAACGCAAGCGACGCGGACCTCCAGCGCATCATCGACCACCACCTCTCACCGCTGCACGTGTCGCTCCACGCCATCGACCCCGCGCTACGCCAACAGCTCATAGGCAGGCACGCGGCCCGCGGCATCGAAGCGCTGGAGCAGCTGCTTGCCGCCGGCATCGACATCCACGTGCAAATCGTACTGCTCCCCGGCCTTAACGACGGCGCCCAACTCGACACCACGCTCGCGTGGATCGAGCAGCGTCCCCGCATCCGCTCAGTAGGCATAGTCCCCTATGGTTTCACGAGAAAGGCGGCTCTCAAAAGCTCGTTCACATCCCAGGCTGCGCGCGACCTTGTCGCACAGCTGCTTCCCTTCCAGAAACGCTCACTGGCGGCAGAAGACCGCGTCCGCTACCAGCTTGCGGACGAGTTCTTCCTCAAGGCCAACCTGCCCGTGCCTCCTGCTCGCTACTACGACGACTTCCCCCAGTATGAGGACGGCATCGGCATGCTCAGCAGCTTCATCGACAGCTGGGAAGCTGGCAAGGAGATCAAGGGGACGGACATGACAAAGGGGACGGACATGACAAAGGGGACGGTCCCTTTTGTCATGTCTGGTGACTTGACAAAAGGGACCGTCCCCTTTGTCATGTCCGTCCCCTTTGTCATGTCCTTATCGTCACCGGTACTTGTCACGGGCACAGCCTTCGCGCCCACGCTCAAGCGCCTGACGCAAGGGATGGGCGCAAAGGTCGTGGCAATCAAGAACAACTTCTTTGGCGGCAACGTGGACGTGGCCGGCCTACTCACAGCCACCGACATCATCGCGCAGCTCAAGGAGCGCAACCTTCCGCAAAAGGCCACAATCCTCATCCCGGACGTCCTGCTCAACGCCGACGGCCTGACTCTAGACGACAAGCGGCCAGAAGACCTGGCGCAGGCCCTGAACCGCCCGGTTATTGTGGTACCCTGTTGATACTGTTCATGCAGAAAGTATTGAAGGAATCGAGCGTATGAGCCTACCGATTGTCGCAGTGGTGGGGCGGCCGAATGTGGGGAAATCCACGTTTGTCAACCGAATAGCCGTCAGCAAAGACGCCATTGTGCACGAGCAGCGCGGTGTCACGCGTGACCGCTCCTATCACCGTGCGGACTGGAACGGCCGCGACTTTGTGCTGATTGACACCGGCGGCATCGAGATGGGCGCCGAGGACGCGTTCCAGAGCTCCATCCGCAACCAGGCGCTGCTGGCCACCGAGGAAGCGGACGTCATCGTCTTCATGGTGGACGCGCACGCCGGCGCCACCGCCGATGACGTGGAGGTGGCGCGCCTGCTCAAGAGATCAGGCCACCCGGTGATGCTGGTGGTCAACAAGATGGACAACCCCAGCAAGGAAGACGAGCTCTGGGAGTTCTACAACCTGGGCCTGGGCGACCCCTGGCCCATCTCCAGCGTGCACGGGCATGGCACGGGGGACTTTTTAGACGTGATGGTCACGCTGCTGCCGGAGGCTGACCTGGAAACCGCCACCTCAGATGATGATCCCGTCATCAACGTGGCTATCATCGGCCGCCCCAACGCGGGCAAGTCCTCGCTGACCAACAAGCTGGTCGGCCGCGAGCGCTCCATTGTCAGTGAGGTCGCCGGCACCACGCGCGACGCTATTGACACCCTCATACAACATGAGGGCACCAGCTACCGCATCATCGACACCGCGGGCATCCGGCGCAAGTCGCAGATCGACGAGAGCGTGGAGTACTACGGCTTTGTCCGGGCGCTCCGCGCGATAGACCGCGCGGATGTGGCCCTGCTGATGATCGACTCGACCTTAGGCCTCACCGACCAGGACCAACGCGTCGCCAACCTGGCGGACGAGCGGGGCTGCGCCCTGGTGGTGCTGCTCAACAAGTGGGACCTGCTCGACACCCTTGAGGAGCGCGAGGCTCTGCGCACGCAGATCACCGACCGGCTGCCCTTTGTGGGCTACGCGCAGGTCATCGCCATAAGCGCGCTGACCGGCCGCAGCGTCCACCGTATCTGGGGCGCCATCGACGCGGCCTACACCGCGTACTCCTCGTCCATCTCCACGCCCAAGCTCAACGCCTTCCTCACGGAGCTGCGCGACTTTGGCCACACGGTCTCCCGCGGAAAGCTGCGCCTACGCATCCACTACGTCACACAGACCGGTACGCGGCCGCCGCAGTTCACGCTGTTCGCCAACCACCCCCATATCATCGACGAGACCTACAGGCGCTACCTGGAGAACCGCCTACGCGAGGCATTTCCGCTTACGGGTACGCCTATCCGCTTTAAATTCAAGAAGAAGGACTGACGGGCCATGCGCGTCTTTGCCATTGTGCTGACCGTTCTCATCGCATTTCTGCTGGGTTCCATACCCTCGGGCCTCATCATCTCCAAGCAGGTCTATAAGACCGACATCCGCGAGCACGGCTCGGGCAACATAGGCACCACCAACGCCCTGCGGATCCTGGGTAAGGTGGGGGGGATAACCGTGTTTCTCCTCGATGCTGGCAAGGGGTTGCTCTCCGGGGTGATCGCGGCCCTGCTCTATCAGCAATTCGTCGCAGCCGACCCCTCCACGCTGGTGTTCTTTCATCCCCAGATCTCCTCTGCGGGAGCCCAGAGCATGCTGTCCGCAGCGTTCTTCGGCTGCGTCCTGGGGCATGTCTTCTCGCCCTGGCTGGGCTTCAAAGGTGGCAAGGGAATCGCAACCGCCGTTGGCTGCGCGTTCATGACCCTGGGATGGCTGCCCTCCCTCTGCCTGCTGGCATTGTTCGCGCTTGGCGTGTTGGTCACCCGCTATGTCTCTGTCAGCTCGCTGGTGGCTGCGTTTGCTTGTGCGCTCTGTGCAGTCTGGGTGTTCTGGGGTAATTACGGGGCAATCGTCACCACAGTGGTCGCCTGTACTTTTCTCATCTGGTCGCATCGTGCTAACATAAAACGGCTGATGCAGGGCACTGAGCCCCGCGTTGGAAAACGGAAAGAAGAGGGGAGCATCACATGAGGATCTCTGTTATCGGCGGCGGCTCCTGGGGCACCGCGATTTCCTGGCTGCTGAGCAACAAAGGCTATGAGGTGCGCCTCTGGGCGCGCGAGAGCGAGATAGCCGAGGGCATCAACACCACGCATCACAACCCCTTATTCCTCACGGACATCGAGCTCGATCCTTTAGTCTCCTGCAGCACCGACCTTGCCACGGTTTTGGAGGGTACAGAGGCGGTGGTCTTTGTCACGCCTTCTGTCGCAGTTCCAGAGATGGCCGATAAGGTCGCGCCCTATCTGGGCAGCGAGACGCCCCTTGTGCTGCTGTCCAAGGGCATCGAGGGCAGTGGCGCGTTGCTACTGGACGTGTTGGCCGAGAAACTTGGAAACTGTGAACGGCTGGCGGTGCTTTCTGGCCCCAACCACGCGGAGGAGATCTCCAAGGGTACGCTTTCTGCCACGGTCATCGCCTCGCGCGCGTATGCCACCGCGGAGTTCTTCCAGGAGCTGTTCGCAACCGCGAATTTCCGGGTCTACACCTCAGTGGATACCGCAGGCGTACAGCTCTGCGGAGCCGCCAAGAACATCATCGCCATAGCCTGCGGCCTGGCATCGGGCCTGGGCTTTGGTGACAACACGGCAGCCATGCTCATGACGCGCGGGCTGGCCGAGATCAGCCGCCTGGTCATCCAGCTGGGCGGGGCGCCGCTCACCTGCATGGGCCTTGCCGGCATGGGCGACCTGATTGTCACCTGCACCTCGCAGCATTCGCGCAATCGCAGTTTTGGCGCTGAGCTTGCCGCAGGCAAGACAGTGGAGGACTATCAGGAGCGCACCCACATGGTGGTTGAAGGAGCCGTAGCCGCAAAGGCGGTCTGCGACCTGGCAGAAAAGCACGGCGTGGATATGCCCATATGCGAGGTTGTCCGCAGCATCATCTGGGAGCACATGGGTATCGAGGATGCTCTCAACTCCCTGATAGAGCGCTCCTTCAAACCTGAGTTCTACTGATTCGCCCCGCATTGCGAGTGGAGGTGCAGCCTTCATGGAACTCCCGTCATTGCGAGCGGAGCCGCCAAAGGCGGCGCAGCGTGGCAATCTATGGCAGCTGCTGGGGATTTGTGGCGTTGTCACAGCGTATAAATCCGCAGTTCGCTTTGCGTAAATAGTTGGTACTCAAGGTGTAAGGCAAGGGGGTTAACCACCATGTTCAGCAAAGTCCAGATCGCTCCGTCCTTCCTCTCTGCAGACTTCATGAACTTCGAGCGCGACGTGCGCATGATAGAGCAGGGCGCACCCGAGTGGCTCCATATCGATGTCATGGACGGTCATTTTGTCCCCAACCTGACCATTGGCCCCCCGGTCATCAAGGCGCTGCACAAGATCACCACCACCGCGCTGGACGTGCACCTGATGATCTCCAACCCTGCCGAGCAGCTGGACTCCTTTCTCTCTACCGGCGCAGAGCTGCTGACCCTCCACATCGAGAACGCTAACGGCCCGGCCCGGGGCGCCGCAACCGCCGGCTCCTCGCCCTCGATCGATCACATTGAAGACCCGCAGCCTCTCATCAGGCTCATCGACCGCATCCATGACGGCGGTAGCCTGGCCGGCATCGCCTTGAACCCTGACACGCCGGTTGCGGTGCTTGAGCCTTTCATCAGCCTGGTCGACATGGTAGTGGTAATGAGCGTGCACCCCGGCTTTGGCGGGCAGAGCTTCATCATGGCAGCGGTTGACAAGGTCGCCCAGGTGGTGGCTCTGGCGCGGCAAGCAGGCGCAGACCCCCTGATAGAAGTCGACGGCGGCATCAACGTGCAGACCGCTCCCCTGGTGACAACACAAGGAGCCGACGTACTGGTCGCCGGCAACGCCGTCTTTGGCGCCCCTGACCCGCTTGTCGCCCTCCAACAGATCCGCGATGCGGTACTAAAGCATTGAACCGCGTCTACCTTGACCATGCCGCGACCGCGCCGCTGCGCCCAGAGGCGCTTGCGGCCATGCAACCCTGGCTCACCCAGGGTTTTGGCAACGCGAACACCCTGTACAAGGAGGGCAAACAGGCTCGCCAGGCTCTTGATGAAGCCCGCGCGACCGTTGCCGCCCTCATCGGCGCCAGCCCGCTGGAGCTGGTCTTCACCTCGGGCGGCACCGAGGCTGACAACGCCGCAATCGCGGGCATCACCCAGGCAATCCGTGCAACCAAAGGACGCGAGAAGGGCGGCAACCACCTGGTCTGCTCGGCCTTTGAGCATCACGCGGTGCTCGAGCCCATGCAGGCCCTCAAACGCAGCGGCTACACAGTGTCGCAGGTCAAGCCGTCGCGCGACGGCTTCATCAACCCTGAGGCCCTCTCCCAGGCATTGCGCCCTGACACGCTGCTCGCTTCCATCATCTTAGCTCAGAACGAGATAGGCACCGTCCAACCCCTCTTGGAGCTTTCCCACATTGCCCACGCCAATGGCACGTTGCTGCACACCGACGCCGTGCAGGCCCTGGGCAAGCTGTCGCTTGATGTCAGAGAGCTGGGCGTTGACGCGGCAAGCTTCAGCGCCCACAAACTGGGTGGGCCTAAGGGGGTGGGAGCCTTCTACCTCAAGAGTGGCACGCCCTTTGCCGCCATCCAACTGGGCGGCGGGCAGGAGGCGGGCCGCCGCAGCGGAACGCAGGATGTGGCCGGCGCCGTTGGCTTTGCCAAGGCGCTGGAGCTTGCTGTTGCGGAGCGCGAGCAGGAAGCCCACCGCCTCACTGCCCTACGCGACCATCTCGCCGCAGAGCTCTTGGCCCTGGATCCCCGCATCTCACTGACGGTAGGGAATGTGACAGGAGGGACGGATGTGACAAAAGGGACCGTCCCCTTTGTCATAACAGGGGGGACGGATGTGACAAAAGGGACCGTCCCCTTTGTCCCCTTTGTCACATCCCCCTGTCTCCTGCCTGGCATGCTATCCATCCTGGTAGACGGCTTTGAGTCGGAGACGCTCATCCTGCGGCTTGATGATGCCGGCTTTGCCGTCTCCGGCGGCTCGGCTTGCTCCACCGGCTCGCTGGCGCCCAGTCACGTGCTCCTGGCGTTGGGCCTCACCCGCGACCAGGCTTACAGCGTGCTGCGCATCTCGCTGGGACGGGAGAATACCAGCGAGGATATCGCCCGCTTCTTATCGTCATTGGAATCGATCCTCAAAGCCTGAAGACAGCGCAAGCTTTC
Organism: Coriobacteriia bacterium; assembly: GCA_009783245.1. GTDB lineage: Bacteria > Actinomycetota > Coriobacteriia > Coriobacteriales > UBA8131 > WRHL01. The sequence continues at coordinate 19,398 of WRHL01000013.1, read as the reverse complement.
CTACTGCCGCTCCAACCTTTGCTCTAGCCATTCCACAGCCACAGGATCCGTGAAATAGATATCATCCAGGTGTTCAGAGAGCTTGAAAAGAACCGCATCTTCCTTGTTAAAGATGACGATGTCCTCCAGCTTTGAATCAAGGATACAGATGTACGCGCAGGGAATGGTGCGGTCCACAGGAATACGGAGAGCCTCTGTCTGGCTTTCGATGATCAGGTAACTACGCAAGGAGAGGTCAATGCGGCGATTTTCCTTGACAGAGAAATGCCAGTCGCTTATTCCTCCACAAACCAAGAGTTTGCCGTTGTACTCCCAAAGAGAGAGTGAGATACCAGGGCTTTTTGGTGGCAGGTCGAGAAAGGCGAATACGGGTTTTGGGGACTCTGCCGTGCCCTCGATCTTGAAGATGTAGAGGAACTGGTCTCCATCTAGGCCTTCCTTATGGGGAGACGCTATAGCCCAGGTGTCTTCGCCATCAGTAGCAAACGCGATTGGGATATCCTCTATCCCCGCGTATCGACCCTCAATCTGGACAACCTGTTCCCGTATAAGATCATCCAGGGATGAGGCCTCTTTCTCATTTGGCAAAGAAGTATCAGGTGATGAGCTGTTGTCATTCTCGTCTTGCGGAGTCGACGGTGTTCCCTTGCTACTGACCCAGGGGTTCTCAGTATTCGTACAGGCAGAGAGTGTCCCTAGCATGAGAGCCGATGCAAAGACACAGGCAATGATTATGACAAAGGGGACGGTCCGTTTTGTCATATGACAAAGGGGACGGTCCGTTTTGTCATGATTGTGTCAGTCCTGCTCAGAGGGGGCTTCAGGATGTAGCACCCTTTCCAGGTCGTATTTAGAGTGGATGCCTATCTTCGCGTAGATCCTCTTCAGGTGGGCCTTCACCGTGTTCTCGGAAATGAACAGGTGTTCAGCGATGTAGCGCCTTGAGTGTCCGTCGCAAGCAAGGTAGAAGACCTCACACTCCCGCTCGGAAAGGCCGTTGTCCTGCGCGATCCTCTGCCATTCAGCCAGCGGTACCAGGGGAGCGCTCTCATTGGGCTGCGTCTCATTCAATGCAGAGAAGAGATGCGATACGGAGGGGTGCCGGCTGACCAGGAAGAACACAACAAAGAGGAAGAAGAGGGCAAGCAAGGCTGTAAACAGGGCAGATTCAGCAGTGTCACCTTTCAGGGGCACATAGGCTGAGATCGCATAGTAGAGCAGGCGCGGGCAGCCATAGCAGGCGCCCCAGATCCCCACTATGGCAAAGGGGTGGCTTTTCGCCACAACAGCGATGTCGATAACGGCCATCCAGACAAGCATGTAGATCAGGGCGGTTGCGACCATGAGCAATGCGGGTGGGACGTCGGCGATGGCCTGTGGGGCAAAAGGTTGCAGGAAGAAGCCTATGGCAAAAGCCACCAGCAACAGCTGCATCATGTGCCTGAAAGAGGGGAAGGAGCGGCGGACGAACATGCTCCAGAAGAGGAGCAGTGTGATGGCCATTGCCGCATAGTACAAAATCACGATGGCTATGCTGCCCGAGAGGAAGCGCACGGGGCTTCTCAACGTGAGCGCCAGACTGTAGATCGCAAACGCCACCAGCAGTCCCAGGAAGGGTGAATGCCTGCGGGGTTCGGAGTCTGTAGCAGGTAGAGCCGCTGTCAGGTTTCTCAGCGACAAGCCCTCTGAGGCCACTCCATCCTTTGCCTCATCATTGACAGAGGCCAGCTCCTTCTGTCTGCTCAGATGCGCCATGAGCAGGCAGAATGGCCCGCCAAAGGCAAGCAGCGCCATGACTGGCACCGAGGCAGTAGGGAAGGCCATATAGCACAAGGGTTGCAGGAAGAAGTTGAGTACATAAGAGAGCAGGACATATGCCATGCTCTGCTCCAGTTTGAGGTCCTTGAAGAAGCTACCCCAGGCAAGCATGCTTGCAGCTCCGCCAACGGCTCCTACAATGGCGCCCAGCAAGGCCACAGACTCAGACCCGGCGAAAACATCAAGGGTGAGGGCAAGGGAGGCAAACAGCCTGCAGAGAATGCTGAGAATACAGATGCCGAGGTACGGCACCCGCCAAGCGCTTATTCCCCGTAACAGGAATATCAGGGCAACTATAAGGGAGAACACGCCAAAGCTGCTGTAGAACACCAGATGGATGTCCACGCCACCGTGATCCACAAAGTTCTGGCGCACAATCAGGGGGGTCCATAGGGTCTGTAACGCGAATCCAAGCGGCCAGGCATTGCGTATGGGCAGCGTGCGGACTAGGTCCCTGGTCATGGACTACCCTTCTTTTCGATAAGTGAACAACGCGGTTGTTGGGGGGTCAACACGGTTGTTGGGGGCTAACGCGGTTGTCTCATGAAGCTAACGCGGTTAATGGGGGGCTAACGCGATTTTCTCAGGAGGTCAACGCTGTTATTTGGGGTGCTTTTTGTCAATTTGCTATGGTACCAAAAACAGCACCTTTTTTCACCAGGCATCTTCTATTCCTGAGACCTCCCGACAAGTATCCCTGAGACTTCCTGATAAGTAAGTGATGATAAAGACCGGGAAAACCAAGAATGTACCCAAAAAGGGTAAAGGCATTACCCGCAATGTGGCTTTCAGGGCATTGTAGGGGATGTCACAATACTGACATTGTAAATTTGGGCGAAACGTCCGACACGTCGCGTCCAACACAAGAGGAGGAAAAGAATGAGTATCGACAGAAGGGATCTATTGAAGGGCGCCGCCATTTTTGGTGGCGCGGCAGCATTGTCAGGACTGGCTGCCTGCACAAACAATACTCCGGCACAGACTACACCGCCAGCAGGAGGGGGCGACGATAAGAAAGCCAGCGCATGGGATGAAGAGTATGACTTTGTCATTGTCGGCGCTGGTGGCGCTGGCCTGATCGCAGCCATCCAGATAGCGCAGGATGATCCAAATGCGACCATCGCGCTTCTCGAGAAGATGGCGACCCACGGTGGAAGCTCCATCCTCAGCGGTGGCAATATCGGCGCCATGGGAACCGACAACCTCAAGGCCTTTGCCGAGGAGAGCGGCAATGACATCTACAAGGACGACACCTTTGAGATGTATTGGGAAGACAAGCTGAAGGCCGGTTGCTGGTATGGTCATCCCGAGATCGCCAAGCTGTTCACCTTCAACTCGCTGGACAACTTCAATTGGCAGCAGTCGCTGGGAATCAAGTGGAACGGCTCGCGTCCCTATGAGAGCCCTGTCCAGGAGCCCTCTGACTGGAGAAAATCAGCGATCATGCAGTCCTCGCAGTATCTCACGGTCTATAACGATGAGGGCATGTCCTCCATGATCAACCGCAAGATCCGCTATAACATCGGCTCTCGGTACAAGGAAGCAAGCGGCGGCGGCGCCAATGTTGCCTGTTGGCTCGATCACGTCGAGGCGAATCCAAACGCTGAGATCATCCTCAACTCCCCCGTTGAGACCATCATCCGCGAGAGCCAGTTCAGCGGCGACGTACAAGGCGTCAAGCTCAAGGACGGCACTACCTATCGTGCCAAGCGTGCCGTGATCCTCACCGCAGGCGGCTTCCATGCCAACCCAGACATGATCCACCTGCATGACCCGCGCATCGATCCCTCCACACAGAGCAGCGGTGGCCAGGGCGCTACTGGCGACATGCTCATCGCCGCCCAGCTCATCGGAGCGCAGACCGTCAACATGCACTGCATCCAGATAGACTTTGGCGGCAGCGTGAAAGAGCCGTCCATGAGCGGCAACAACAACTCCAACCCCTTTGGTGGCGCGGCGTTTTACATTGATGTCAACAAGGACGGCAAGCGCTTCTGGACCGAGAAGTCAAGTGACGAGCAGTACATGGATGCAGAGCTCATGACCCTGCATGTCAACAAGATGAAGTCCTGGTTCAGGCTTGGTGACAGCGGATCCGTTGCCTCGAACAGGACCGAGGAGAACCTGGCAACCTTCAAGAGCACCTACGGGTTTGTCTGTAATACCATTGAAGAGCTGGCAACCGCTATCGGCTGCAACGCGGCTACTCTCAAGGAGACCATCGACGCCTACAATGACATTGTCGATGCCAAGGTGGATACCCAGTTCGGCAAGCCAGCCGGCTATCTCAGGCACAAGATCGAGACCCCGCCCTTCTACGTGTTCGAGGCCACCTATTACTGCCGCACCACTCCAGGCGGTCTGCGGATAGATACCAATTCCCAGGTTGTCGACCTCTTTGGTCAACCGATTCCCCGTTTGTTCGCAGCTGGTGAGGTAACCGGTAATGTCCACGGCCGTTTCCGCAACAACGGCGGCGACTCCATGTGCGACGTCACCTGCTTCGGTCGCCTTTCCGCTCAAAGCGCTGTCAAGCTTGCGTCGGTTGAATAGGTTCAACCTCTGATCACCAAGAGCTAGTTGAGGATAAAGACGGCGTTTCAGAAGGGGAGCAGAAATGCTCCCCTTCCCCCCGAGGCGATCCTGGCTTTGTGCCAATCTCAATGCCGACGCCCAGGATGCTTCCTTTCCCTGAGGCAGTGCATCCGATTTCTGCTATGCTGAGAGCATGGAATATACCGACACGCATACACACACCTGGTTCTCCGGACACGGCAGCGGGACGGTCGAAGAGCTGGTGCAGGCTGCCTGCGACCAGGGGCTGACCACCATCGCCCTGACCGAGCATCTACCGCTGCCAGCCCAGCTCGACCCCGAGGGGGGCTATGGCATGACACTGGAACAGGTCTCGCAGTATGTAGAGGAGGTTCTTGCCGCGCGTGCGAAGCACCCCCAGATCGAGGTGATCCTGGGAGTCGAGGTCGACTGGCGCGAGGGAGCCGAGGCCTGGCTGCTTGAGCTGCTGTCTCAGGCGCCCTATGAGCTGGTGCTAGGCTCTGTGCATCTGTTCGCAGATGTCGAGGCAACCTCCGGTGTCAGCCTCAACAGCTTCTGGCCCTTTGATCATCCAGGCTATATAGACGGTTGGGCCGAACGCGGTGAGGAGAATGTCTGGCGTGAGTACTTCCGCCTCTGGCGAGATCTTGTCAACAGTGCGCTTCCTTTAACGATAATGACGCATCCAGACCTACCCAAGAGGCTTGGCTTCAAGCCCAAGTTCGACCCGCGGGAGATGTACGTCGCCATGGCTGAGTTGGTCGCAGCGCGAGGCCTGCTGATCGAGGTGAACACCTCAGGACTGCACAAACCGGTGGCCGAACTGTACCCGGCGCCTGCCTTGCTATCGGCCTTCCGCCAGGCTGGTGTGGGATGTACGGTCTCCTCGGACGCGCATGAGCCCGGCCACGTGGGGCGCGACCTTGACGCAGCTTATGCGGCGATGCGTGCAGCAGGCTACACGCAGGTCACTGTACCCACGCGCAACGGCGACCGCCGTCACATTCCGCTTGACGATATTTCCTGACAACAAGGAGTAAAGATGGTAGCAATGCAGGGAGCAAAGATGGACTCGGTCAACAGCATCCTGGTCTTGGTGAACCCCGCGTCATCCGACAATCAGGGTCGCCAGATCTGGGAAGGCCTGCAGCCCCGTTTCGAGCAGCTCTTCTCGTCTTATATCTGCACAGTGCTGGAGACAGAGAGCAGCGAGCACAACATTGAGCTGGCCGCGACCACGGATGCCGATCTCATCATCTCGGTCAGCGGCGACGGTACCATCCATGACATCGCCCAGGGCATCATGCGCCGACCGCGCGAAGAGCGGCCTATGCTCACCATGCTGCCCATCGGCTCTGGCAACGACTTCGCCCGGTCGCTGGGCATCCCGCTTGACCCGTCGCGCGCACTTGAGGCCATCAGTGCGGGGCGTCGCGCGACCATCGATGTGGGCCGCTGCAATGAGACGTACTTTCTGGAGACCCTGAGCTTTGGCGTCGATGCGGCCATCGCCATCAACACCTACGAGAAACGCAAGACCACCAAGAGCCGCGGCTTCATCCTCTACGCGCGCGTCGCGGTCTCCGCCATCATCCATGAGCTGCGCAAACACCACTTCCGCTTCTCCGTGGACGGCGGTTTGCCCCTTGAGGAGGACTTTGTGATCTTTGCCATACAGAACGGGCGCACCTACGGCGGCGGCTTCCAGATCACCCCCGCGGCGCTTTTAGACGACGGCCTCCTCAACGTCTGCATGGCCACTGACACCAGCAAGCCCTACGCGCTGTACACACTGTCGCGGATTGCCGGCGGCAAGCACGAGCAGCTCCGCATCATCCGCACGTTGACCGCCAAGCAGCTGACCATCGATCTGGACGAGGAGATCCCCGTGCAAAACGACGGCGAGGCGCTCTACGGCACACACTTTGAGATAGCGCTGCTGCCGCAGGCAATCGACGTGCTGGTGGCGCCGCAGGGCGCCGCGGTGGGCGCTTCATAAGGCGGTTTGCCGACCCATGCCCCAGCCGCTTTTCGCACAGGTCATCATCGACATCCCCACGCGGGCCTTCGACTCCGCCTTCAACTACACGGTCCCTGATGAGCTCGCGCCCCAGACCCAGGTGGGCTGCTGCGTGCTGGTGGATTTCGCCCGGCGCCCGTCGCTGGGCTACGTGGTGGGATTGTGCGACGCACCCGCATCTGCCCTGGATGACGATAAGATCAAGCCCGTGCTTGCTGTGCTCTCCCCACCCCGTTTCAATAAGGCCGCAGCCCAGCTTGCCCAGTGGATGGCCCATGAATACCTGGCGCCCCTCAGTGAGACGCTCCACCTCTTCACACCACCTGGCCCAGCGCCCCGCCTCAGGCAGGATGCCAGCGGAGGCTGGCAACTGGAGGAGCAGGGTGCGACTCCGGTGGATGACCGCTGGGCTGGACTGACCGAGGAGGGCAGGGCCTTTGAGCCCAAGGCAAACGCTGTCAAGCAGCGGGCGATACTGAGCGCCCTGCGTATCTCCCAGATGCGTGTTGCCGACCTTGCGCTGGAGGTCTCAAATCCCACAGTGCCGCTGAAGGCCCTGGAGAAGAAGGGGTTGGTCTTCATCGAAGCGCGGCGGAGGATCCGTGGCAACCGGTCCCCCCTGCCACCAACAACCGACATCGCTGAGCTGACCGTAGGCCAGCGAGAAGCCTTGGACGCGATCCTGGCGTCACTGTGCACCCCGGGCTTGACCCTTGCATCCCCCAGTAATGATTCAAATCACCTTGTCACCCCGGGCTTGACCCGGGGCCTACCCCAGCGCTTGCAGAATGACAGCGATTGTCGTCCAGAAGACTCGCAGAACACCTCCTCAACCATCCTGCTTGACGGCGTCACCGGCTCCGGCAAGACCGAGGTCTACCTGCAGGCTATCCGCACCGTGCTGGAGGGCGACAGCAACACCGCCCCCGGCACCGCCATCGTGCTGGTGCCCGAGATCAGTCTCACCCCGCAGACCGTAGCCCGCTTCCGCTCCCGCTTTGGCGACGCGGTGGCGGTGCTCCACTCGCGCCTGTCAACCGGCGAGCGCTTCGACCAGTGGGACCTGGTGCGCTCCGGTACTGCCCGGGTGGTGGTGGGCGCCCGCTCGGCGCTGTTCGCACCTGCACAGAACCTGCGTCTTATCGTCATAGATGAGGAGCATGAGGGCAGCTACAAGCAGAGCTCCTCGCCGCGCTATGTGACCCGTGACGTTGCCGCCAGGCTCGCCCAGCTCAGCGGCGCTACGCTGGTGCTGGGCAGCGCTACGCCCTCGATGGAGGCCCTCCACCAGGTCGCCACCGGCGCCAGTACCCTGGTCAGGCTCCCTGAGCGCGTAACCGGCAAACCTCTACCGCCCATCCAGGTGGTCGACCTCTCCGTGCAGTTCAGATCCGGCAACAAGACCATGTTCTCCTACCCGCTCAAAGAGGCCCTACTCCAGACTATCGAGCGGCGTGAGAAAGCGGTGCTCCTGCTCAACAAGCGCGGTTTTGCCTCCTTCCTGCTCTGCCGCGACTGCGGTTTTGTGCCCACCTGCGAAAGCTGCGCCACCTCGTTCACCTACCACGCGCACCCCGCGCGCCTGCTCTGCCACCACTGCGGCGCCACCGCCATACCGCCCGCTACCTGCCCGGATTGTGGCAGCTCCTACCTCAAGCAGCTGGGCCCCGGCACCCAGTTCGCCTTCGACCAGCTGCAGGCCATCTTGCCCGCAGGCACGCCCATCGTCCGCATGGACGCGGACACTACGCGCGGCAAAGCTGGCCACGAGCGTTGCCTCGACGAGTTCATCGCCGCGCCCTACGGCGTGCTTTTGGGCACCCAGATGATCGCCAAGGGCCTCGACTTCCCCGAGGTCACGCTGGTGGGCGTGCTCATCGCGGACATCTCACTCAAGTTCCCCGACTTCCGCGCACCCGAGCGCACCTACCAGCTGCTCGAGCAGGTCGCCGGTAGGGCAGGACGTGCCGAGAAGGACGGTCGCGTCATAGTCCAGACTTACTGGCCCCAGCACGTAGCCATCCGCGCCGCCGCTACTCACAACCGCGAGCTGCTGTTTGACGAGGAACGCGAGCTGCGAAGCGAGATCGGCTATCCCCCCTACGTGCGGCTGGCGAACATCCTGCTCTGGGGCAAGGATCTCAAGGAAGTCTCTGCCGAGGCCCTCAAACTCACCGCCGCCCTGGACGCGCATATCACATCACTTGTCACCCCAGGTGCTGAGGCAGACCATACAAACTCCTCTGTCACCCCGGGCTTGACCCGGGGCCTACCCCAGCACTTACAGGGCGACAGCGGTTGTCGTCCAGAAGACTCGCAGATGACACAACCTATCGTCCAAGTCCTCGGCCCCAGTCCCTGCGTACTCTCCAAACGCCAGGGCAACTACCGCTGGCACATCCTTCTCAAGGCCCCTTCTGACACGGACCTCCCCGGTTTTATTGCCCCCGTCATCAGGGCGCGCAAGACCACCGAGGGTGTCAGCGTGGCCATCGACATCGACCCTTATGACCTGCTGTGAGCGGGACAAATCGTACTGTCCTCCTTGCCCTATCCGCGCATAGGAGAAAACAGCGCTATCTATACTATTCAGGTAGCATACTGCGATACAATACAACCATCGCAGAAATACGTCGGTATTGGATATTTGGGGAAGGGATATTCCGATGAAACGTACTAGAAGCCTGCTTGTTTTCCTCCTGACAATCTTACTGGCATTTGTGCTGGTACCTGCTGTCTCGTTTGCAGCACCGGAAGAAGCTGGCACAGAGCTATCCGCAGGTGGTGACGAGACAACCAGCACAGAAGGGGAAGAGCTTCTCCCGCTTGCCTCCAGCTACAATGTCGCAACTGCCACTGAGCTCCTGGATGTCATTGCGCTGCTGCCAATTAATGACCCCACAACCATCAACCTCACTGCTGACATCACACTGACTACAACCCTTGTGATACCCATTGCCAGGGATATCATCCTTACTGGCTCTTTCAAGCTTATTGGGGCAGATGGGGAAGAGACTATCCTTGTGGATAGGGATGCAACGCTGACCATTGATGGTATCACGGTTACCCATGATGCCGGCGCGTCGGGCGCCAGCAGGGGGGTGTATGTCCAACGTGGCGCTTTCCTTTACCTGGTCAGTGGGGCTATCTCAGGTAACTACGCCAACATTAGCGGCGCGGGCGTATATCTGATCGGCTCTTTCTCCATATCTGGTGGAACAATCGCAAACAATACTAGCACCGTTTATGGCGGTGGGGTGTATATGGGCTCAGGATCTGTGCTTAACATGTCTGCTGGCACAATCTCTGATAACCAGGGAAGTCTTGGTGGCGGCGTATATATCGCAAGCGGTGCTTTCACAATGACCGGTGGCACCATCTCAGACAACACGGCTGGTGCCCACGCTGGCGGCGTGGATGTTGTCAATGGCACCTTCGACATGACCGGCGGCACCATCTCTGGCAACTATGCCAGAATTGGAGGCGGGATATATGCGCATGACTATGCGGATTTGACTGTAGGGGCAGGGACGGTATTCTCGAACAATAGCGCCGATGGGGCAAGCCTTGACCGCGACCCATCACTGGATGCGGTATATGCGACAAATATCGCCGGCACAACCTGGACCCTACCCTTTACCCAGGGCTACAACAACTACGACATCAGACATACCGCCACTGACTATAGGGCAACCTTCGATGGCAATGGTGGCGCCGTGTTACCAGCGGATGTGACCCGTTTCGCGCGTTACGGCGATCCGCTGGGAGCCAACATGCCCCCTGATCCGGTGTTGGGTGGATCCGTCTTTTTGGGCTGGAACACTGCGGCAGATGGCTCAGGCACAGCATTCACCGATGCTACGACCCTTACTCGCAATATCACCGTCTACGCCCAGTGGGACTCTGTCCCTGTCATCATCACCTATTGGGTGACCTTTGATGGCAACGGCGGTGACGTACTTGTAGCAGATGAGACCCGTGAAGTGGTCGCCCTGGATTCACTTGGGGCGGATATGCCAGACGATCCAACAAGGGCCGGGTTCGTCTTCATCGGATGGAACACTGCCGCGAATGGTTCAGGCACTGCGTTTAGCGCTTCAACGCCTGTCACTGACGACATAACCGTCTATGCACAGTGGGACAGCGGCCTGCCAAAATCTGGCGACAGCCTTGTACTCCCCATACTCCTGATCTCGCTGCTGGCCGTCGGCGCTGGACTCATCCTTTTGGTGACGATAAGGAAGCGCCCCTCCACCACCACCAAGTAGCGGTAACCTAGGGGGACGGTTATTACAACTCAAAGAGACGGTTCTCGCAGGCTGTTAAGCTGTGAGAACCGTCTCTCTTATTCGCTTGTGCACCCATTGAGCAGTGCAATCAACTACAATGTCTTCCATAAGCTGTTGCTATCAGAAACACAGATAAGGAGTGAGGGTCATGGCAAATTTCTGCGGTAAGTGTGGTGCACAAGTAGATCCAACAGCCCGATTCTGCGCGGGTTGCGGCCAGGCACTAGAACCCCAATCAGCACCCCAGCCAGCAGAGCAGCCCCAACCGGTAGCGCAGGCGCAGCAATTCCCGCCCCCGTCTGCCCAGCAGGTCCCACAACAGGCGCCACAAGCGCAGCCCTTATCGTCATTCCCTCCACCTCCTCCTCCCGTGCAACAGCAACCAGCACAACAACCCTACGTGCAACCTCAGCAGCAACAACCGATGGCAGCAGGTTATGGTTTCATGGATAAACAGACCGTGTTAGCCCAGGCGGCGCAAATGCTCAACCGTCAGGATCAGCCTTGGGAAGCGCGGGTCGAGGGCGACTCCATCATCGGGTACTGGAAGTGGATGAACGCCTATTTCTTTGGACTGCATGAGGTCAATGACGAAACCAAGCAGTACACCTTTACCGTCACCCTCTCAAACAACGGCACCTACAAGGAGCTTGACCAAACCGAGGATAAGAAGAGAAGCATCAATTTCAGCGGTGGTCAGCTCAGCCTTGGTTCCTCAAAGGATACCTTCAAGGGAAAGGCCAACAAGAAGTCCTACGAGTTCGGCCTGGGCAAGGATAAAGATAGTGGAAAAATCGGCGCCATCGGCTTTAAATACAACACAACAGATGTCAAGCAGCCTATCCGCGACTACCTGGCGAGCTGCGGTTGGAAAAAGGGTTGAGTTAGCGCCCACGTCCCAATGCCCCGCGTTCTAATGCCCCGCGTCCAAGCGTCCCACGTCCCCATGCCCCGCGTTTTAACGTCAAGCATCTGGGGCGCTCAGTGATCAGCAAGGAACACATAGACAACGGCAGCGCCTTTGACTGGGGCCGCGTGTCGGAGGATTACGCCCGGTTCAGGGACATCTACCCTGATGTCTTCTACCAGAGGATCATCGACATGGGGCTCTGCACAAAGGGACAGCGGGTGCTGGACATCGGCACGGGGACGGGCGTTTTGCCGCGCAACCTCTACAAGCACGGGGCCCAGTTCATCGGCCTGGACATCTCTGAGAACCAGATCGAACAGGCATGCCGCCTCTCAGCTGAGGCAGGCATGGACATCAGCTACCTTGTCTCTTCCGCAGAAGACGCTGATTTCCCTGCCGAGCACTTCGACACCGTGACGGCCTGCCAGTGCTACGTCTACTTCGACAAGGACGTGATCTTCACCAGGATCCACCGCCTGCTCAAGCCCTCCGGGCACTTCTGCCTGCTCTTCATGGCGTGGCTCGCCGACGAAAGCGAGATTGCCGCCGGTACAGAGGAGCTGATCCTCAGGCACAACCCCTCCTGGTCGGCAAACGGCATGAAGCGCTTCATCCTCGATTTCCCCCCACAGGCGCACGGCCTCTTCACTGTTGAGGACTCGTTTCACTACGACCTACCCGTCAGCTTCACCCGCGAAAGCTGGCACGGCCGCATCAAGGCATGCCGCGGCATCGGTGCGTCCTCCCTTACAGCAGAAGAGATCGCAGCCTTCGAAAAGGAGCACCTCGCCTTCCTCGAAACCGCCCCGGAGACCTTCAGCATCCCCCATTTCGCCACCATCTTAAACCTCCGCAAGGTCTAGAGTGGGCTAACGAGAACCCCGGCCCTTCTCCATTCGCAAATCCTTAGGATGCGCGGCACCTGCACCCCAGGCGCCAGCATCCCATCGCGCATCTAGAGAAAGGTTTTTGACATATCATTCCTGAGCAGGGTGCCATCTAGATTAGTAACGCGTGACAGAGGGTCGGTACGTTTTTGTCACACACTAAGCCGCCCTCATGTATCGACAGCTTGACTACTCCTTTGGCGTCACCTATAGTGACTACTAAAATGAAGTCACCAACTGTGACGTCAAAAAAGTAGTCAGGAAGCCCCATGCAGCTCACTACAGAAATCAGGGACCCCTTCAGCCTTGGGCAGGTCATCCAGCAGAGCCGCCTGCAACAGGGTCTCAGCCAACGCGACCTGGCAGGCATACTGGGCGTCAGCCAGAAATGGGTATGGGAGATGGAGCAGGGTAAACCGGGAATCCTCATGGATCGGCTCTTCAAGACGCTCCAGGCAACGGGGATCACCCTCTCTGCCTGCTTCGAGGTCAATCAAGAGGAGGCAGAAAGATGAACAGCCTCAACGTCGAGCTCTACGGTGTCTTGCTGGGAACACTCAGGCCGGAGGAGCGCAGCTTCAGCTTTGAGGCAGCCAGCAGCGTATTTGAGCACTACCCTGTGGCCTCCACCATCATGAGCCTTGCGGTGCCCCTCAACCTGAAGTTCACGGCTCCGCAAAAGCGGCGCGCGATAAACTTCTTCGCAGAGCTTCTGCCAGAAGGGCGCAACCTCGACTGGCTCTACCAAACCCTCCCGCCCGACCAACGAAACACCTGGGGCCTGCTGCGCACATACGGGAAGGACATCGCGGGCGCGCTCATCATCTCTGATCCGGATGACCCCGCCTCTGCGCAAAGCCCCAAAGCCGAGCCGGTAGACAACCAGCAGATCCGCCATCTGCTGGAGCACATGCCGCAGGCACCGCTGGCTAACTCGCCGCTGTCAGGCAAGACATCCCTGGGCGGCATGCAGGGCAAGATCGTCCTGGCCAGGCAAGGCGGCGCCTGGTGCCGCGCGCACTACGGCCTGCCCTCAACGCACATCCTCAAACCGGTTGTCCCAGAGTTCCCCATGCTCATCTACGACGAGGCCTTCTGCATGCAGCTGGCACAACGGGTGGGCTTGACCAGCCATCCGGTCTGGATAGAGGACTTCGCTGGTCTCGACGCCCTGGTCATCGAGCGCTTTGATCGTGATGACAAGCTGCCTGACGGACGTCTCCATCAGGAGGATTTCAACCAGGCGCTCGGCGCCCACGGCGACCAGAAGTACCAGGAGGCCGGTGGCAAGGTCTCCGCAAAGCGTATCGCGCAGACCTTGGAGCGCTTCAGTAACACAGAGGACGTGGCCGCCTTCGCGGACCAGCTGGTGTTTGCGGTTGCGGTTGGCAACCTCGACATGCACGCCAAGAACATCAGCGTCTTTCATCTACCCAACGGCGACATCAAGCTGACGCCCGCCTATGACCAGGTCCCCCTGCGCCACCAGCCAACGGACAACAGGATGGCCCTTGCGCTTGCCGGCGAATACGTCCACGCGAACCTCACGCGCACGCACATAACCACAGAGCTGCTCTCCTGGAAGACCACCTGTTTCCATAACGAGAAGGAAGCAGACTCCTTTGTCCGCGACCGCCTTGAGGCCATACACGCTGCCTTGGCGGATCTCCCACTACCAACCGGAGCCTACCCACAACTCAAGGACATGATCGCGACTTTCATAACGCGCCTGCTCAGTGGCAAACCCACAGGAAAGCTCAATAGCTAGGCGGTGGCGCCGCCACAGCTGGAGCCAGCGCCGGCGCAGCAGGCATAGCAGTGGTCGCCCAGGCGCATCTGCCGTGGCTTTATGCCCTGTTCAGCTACGCTGAAGATGGTCGGCTGCTCCTCAAAGGGCCAGTTGAGCACCTGGTTGAAGTCGCAGTCGAAGAGCCGCCCGTCCCAGGCGACCGATATCTGCGAGCGGCACATCATGTTCTCCACGGTAGCTGGGTTGAAAGCGTCAGAGAGGCGCTTCATATACGCGTTGTAGATACCGCGTTCCTCAAGCAGGTCACCAAACCTGCCCAGCGGGTTGTTGGTGATGGTGAGCAGGCTGTCAAAGCAAACGCCATGTTCCTCTTTGAGGTGTTGTCTATATTCACGCTCGGCGCTGGTCTGGGCCGGAGGCAGGAAGGCGCCGCCGGGATTCACCACCAGGTTCGCGACCAGAGGTCTGCCGGAGGTGTTGGTCTTGCCAAGCCCGTACCCTGCGGCGTTCAGCAGCCTGAGGCCCTCAATAGCCCGTCTGAAGGTTCCCTCGCCCCGCTGTCGGTCAGTGTTGCGCTCCTCCCAGGAGGGGAGCGAGAAGGCGACCTCGACACCCAGCTCAGCCCAGAAAGCCGGCAGGTCACCAAAGCCGTCCTCGGTGAGGATGACCAGGTTGGTCCGGGTGATGGTTTTGCCGCCTTTTTCTGGTTGCCCAAGCAGGGGGGCAGATGAGCTGCCCCCCTGCCTTCCCTTGTTACCAGTTGCGGACATAAAGGGGACGGTTCTATTTTGTCTTTGAAAAGGACTAAATAGAACCGTCCCCTTTATGTCCGCATTGTTTCCAGCCGCCAGGGCAAGGCGTGTGCCCTCGGTGATAAACCAGCGGTAGTCCGCGTGCAGCTCAGGAGCGCCGCCCGTGACATCCAGCACACTGAAGCCGTTATCAGCGAAAACCTGCAGGCAGGCTTCCATCACCTCACGGGACATCATCTCTTCGCGGTCAGGCCCTGCCTGGATATGGCAGTGCCTGCACTGCAGGTTGCAGCGTGCGCCAACGTTGACCTGCAGGGTGCTGGGCGTCTCAGCGGCTGTCAGCAGCTCAGGACGGCTCAGCTCAGCGACGCGGTCGAGGAAAGGCTGCACAGGGGCAACCGGTGCGTTCTCCTCGTTATGAACAGAGAGCGCCAAGGGTTAGAACTCCAGGTCAGCGGCTATGTTGTTCATCTGGATGCCGTGAGCCAGGGAGGCGCCACCGCGGATCGCGCAGGCCACGTGGATGGCCTCGGTGAGCTGCTCGACGTCAGCGCCCTTCTGCAGGGCGTCGTTGGTGTAGGAGTCGATGCAGTAGGGGCACTGCACGGCGTGGGCGACGGCCAGGGCGATGAGGGACTTCTCGCGGGCGGTCAGGGCGCCGTCCTCAAAGACCGCGCCATAGTAGCCCATGAACTTTTCCCAAAGCTGGGGAGCGTGGTCGCCAACGTTGCCGAACTTGGCCAGGTCAGCGGGATTGTAGTAGGTATCGGACACGATAGGCTCCTCTCAGGGCAGTATGACAAAACGGACCGTCCCCTTTGTCATATTGCTCAAAATATGACAAAAGGGACCGTCCCCTTTGTCATACCCTTTGCCATACAAGATGCAGTCCAGTATAAGACCAAGTCATATAGATAGCAACACAAAGGTGCGCATATCGTACATCCCTCACCCAAAACTTCCCCGCCTCCCAGCAAACTTCCCCATCTCCCGCCCACAAAACCTGCAAAGCCGTTACAATAGCAGCCTAGGAAAAACGACGACCGCAGCCCGGCGGTGAACCGGCGCTGCCAGTAGAACAGCCGGCCCGCACCAAGGCGCCGCGCTGCTTGACAGAAGGGAGATCTAGTGAGCGACGAACTGGATGTGCTCCTGCGTGAGGTTGACAGGAAAAAGGCAGAACTTGGCGCTAAGCCGCAGCTCGCTCCGGACGTGAAAGATGCGTACCAGGAGCGATTCTTGTATGACAGCATCTACCACTCAAACGCCATCGAGGGTAACAAGCTGACCCGCGAAGAGATCGAGCGCGTGCTGGTGAACAACGAGGTCATCCCCGGTAAAAGCTTCTCCGACCACGTCTCCATCCTTGGATATCGCGACGCCATAGTCCTGGGCCAACGCTATGTCGACTTCAAAACCCGCATCACCGAGCACGAGATCAAAAAGCTCCACTACAAGATGCTCATCGACCAGCAGGCAGTCAGCGGCGAGTACCGCAACTACAATCTCATGATCCACGGGCATCGCCCTACGTCCTACGAGAAAGTCCCCTACAAGATCCTGCAGCTGGCAGAGACAAGGCCCTCGGACACCAAGCATCCCATCGAGGACATCGCCTTCTTCCACCTGCGCCTGGAGAAGATCCACCCCTTTGGCGACGGCAACGGCCGCGTTGGCCGCCTCATCATCAACATCATGCTCGAGCAGCAGGGCTACCCGGCCATCATCGTCACGCTGGACGACCGTAAGAGCTACTTCGAGGCGCTCAACGCCTACGACGGCCTCGATGGCAATCCACGCATGGAGCCCATGGAACTTTTGCTCGCGCAGCTAGTGGACCGCCAACTGGATGCACTGCTGGCGCTGTGCGACCAGGCTTAAGGCTGGCCCGCTGTGGCTTTACTGGCCTGCTGGGCATAGTCCCGGCAGGCGCTCAGTTTCATAACGATAAGAATGTGTCTGGTTGATTATGCACATCATACTTGCCCCCAACCCTGTCCTGCGTGAGAAGAGCAAGCCCGTCGCCCTAGATGAGATTGCCGGTCTGCGCGCCACTGCCCTGCAGATGGCTGAACTCATGTACCAGAGCCAGGGCTGCGGCCTTGCCGCCCCCCAGGTTGGCTTGGGCAAACGCCTGATTGTGATAGACGTGACGCCACCCGACGAGGAAGGCGTGGTCCCCGAGAAGGACCCGGTCTTCTACATCAACCCGCAAGTCAAGCGGCTCTGGGGCGAGAAGGAGGTTGATGAGGAGGGTTGCCTCTCCATCCCCGGCATCCAGGTTCCCATCGAACGCTATAACAATATCAAGGTCGAGGCGCTTGACCTCAACGGCCGGCGCTTCACGGTTGAGGCCGAGGGTTTCCACGCCCGCGCCCTCCAGCATGAGCTCGACCACCTTGAGGGCACCACCATGTTCGAGCACGTCGACCCCATTGCGCGCATCGAGGTCTTCAAGGAGTATGAGGCAGCCCTGAAAGCCGGCGCCAAACCAGGCGACACCAGCATGGAGCAGGGAAAATGAACGTCGTCTTTATGGGGACCTCTGATTTTGCCGTTCCCGCCCTGCGGGCGCTGGCAGCCGCAGACAGTTTCACCGTCAAGTTGGTGCTCACCCGCCCCGATGCCGCCTCGGGCCGTGGCAAGGCCCTGCTTCCCTCGCCCGTCCGTGCTGCGGCCACTGAGCTCGGCATCCCTGTCATAACCCCCTTAAACCTTACAGCGGATCCAGAGGCGCTCTCCCTAATCGCCGCTACAGAGCCGGACTTCCTGGTAGTCGCGGCCTACGGCATGCTGCTTCCCCAGCAGCTCCTCGACCTGCCGCGCTACGGCTCCATCAACATCCACGCATCCCTTTTGCCGCGCTGGCGTGGTGCGGCACCCATCCAGCGCGCCCTTCTCGCCGGTGACGAGAAAAGCGGCGTCAGCATCATGCGCATGGAGGCCAGCCTCGACACCGGGCCGGTCTGCTCCGTTGCAACCACACCGCTTACGGGCAAGAACGCCCAGCAACTGAGCGCCGAACTGGCAGAGCTGGGCGCCGAGCTGCTGCTTGAGGCCCTGCCTCGCATAGTGGACGGCTCCATCTTCTGGCAGACCCAGCCCCAGGAAGGCGTCACCTATGCCAACAAGATCAAGAAATCAGAGCTTGACCTCTCCCCAGACAGCAGCGCGACTATAAACATCCGCAAGGTGCTCGCCTCAACCCCTCAGGCGCCTGCCCGCTGTGTGTTGGGGGAGCGTCCGGTAACCATCCTCGCCGCAACCCCCACCGCAGAAACCCTTTCGCCCGGCACAGCCTACTACAAAGACGGCCAACTCATCCTCGCAACCGCAGAAGGCAGCTTCGCCGTCACCTCCCTCAAACCCGACGGCAAACGCGCCATGACCGCCCCTGCTTTTGCCGCCGGCTACAAGCCCCTCCAAACCCCCATCCCCTGGTCCGACCTCAAACGTTGAACTGAAAAGAGGGAATCGCGCCAACCTTCTCCGCTGGTACCTCTCAACGGCGACTACCTGAACGTGGAAAGCATCGCGCCAGCCCGTTCCACTCGCACCTCCAAACGGCGACTACCATGGGGAAGGCATCGCTCCAACATGTTTTCTACTCGCAACTATCAGCGGCGACTACCCGAGTGCTTCCGTCCATGCAAGCTCTGACAGCTCGCATATAACTCCCGTCATTGCGAGCGTAGCGCGTAGCGCGTAGCGTGGCAATCTACGGCAGCGGCTGGGGATGTGTTGCGTTGACACAGCGCACAGACTCCCAGTCGATTCTTTTTCTCTACGAACCTGCAAGGTGATGCGCTGTTATTGACAAAAGGGACGGGGCGTTTTGTCACGTTTCAGGGCTTGGGGTACACTAAGTAGGCAAGTCCAATACATAATCAACAACATAGAGCTTCTCGCTACTGTCCATATTCGCAAAAGAGGGGGAGAAACCCACCATGGCAAGCCAAAAAGGATTCGAGGACCGCAAGCAAGACCTCATTGATGAGAATGAACGCAGATACGGTGAGGAAGCCCGGGCAAGATACGGCGACATGGCCGTAGAGAAGGCGAACACGCACGTAAGGGGAATGACCGGCGAGCAGTACGCTGAGAGCGAGCGTCTGGGTCGGGAGCTTGAGGAAACCCTGAAGGCAGCATTCGCAACAGGCAACCCTGCTGGTGAGCTAGCGCAGAAGGCCTGCGAGCTCCACAAGCAGTGGCTCTGCCTCTTCTATCCAGATTACAACAGGGAATACCACAGGGGGCTGGGAGAGATGTACGTTGCCGACGAGCGCTTCAGGGCAAACTACGACAAGATCGCCCCCGGCTGCACAGAATTCCTCCGCGACGCCATAAACATCTACTGTAATGAGTGACCAGCTGCTGTCCCAGCGACAAAGGGGGCGAGGCGTTTTATCACATCCG
>WRHL01000012.1 GCA_009783245.1 Coriobacteriia bacterium | reverse complement strand
AGTCATCAGACATGACAAAAGGGACCGTCCCCTTTGTCATGCGCCCCGTCCCCTTTGTCATGCGTCACCCCGAGCTTGACCCGGGGCCTACCCCAGCGGTTGCAGAAGGCCAGCAGTTGTCGTCCACAAGACCTTCCCCCCTCCGCACCACCACAGCGCCCTGGGCCTACGTGAAGATCGCGGATGGCTGTGACCGGTTCTGCTCGTACTGCACCATCCCGCTCATCAAGGGGCGCTACCGCAGCGTGCCAGCTGAAGAGATCCTCACTGAAGTCGCCGGCCTGGTAGACGGCGGTGTGCGCGAGATCGTCCTCATCGCCCAGGATACCGGCATCTGGGGCCTGGACCTCAAGCTGGAAGAAACAGCCCCCGTAAGCGACCTCCCAGGCTTGCTGCAGGCGCTTGCTACCGCCCACCCTGGCATCTGGTTCCGTGTCATGTACCTGCAGCCGGAAGGCATCACCGACCCCCTGCTCAACGTTATGGCAGCGTATGACAACATATGTAACTACCTGGACATCCCCCTGCAACACGCAAGCGCCCGCGTGCTGGAGCAGATGAACCGCAGCGGCAGCGGCGCTGAGTACCTTGAGCTGCTGAGCCGCATCAGGGCAGCGCTGCCTGATGTGTGTCTGCGCACCACGGTGATAGCCGGCTTTCCAGGAGAGACCAGGGCTGAGGCAGCCGAGCTCGAGCGTTTCCTCAGAGAAGCGGCCTTTGACTTTGTGGGTGTCTTTGCGTACTCACAGGAGGAGGGCACAGTTGCCGGCGCACGTGCAGATCAGGTGCCGTTGCGTACCCGCAAGGCCCGCGCGCAGCGCCTGCGTGACGTGGCGGACGCGGTAGGCTTTGAGAAGTCGGCACAGCGCATCGGCGCTACAGAAGAGGTGCTGATAGTCGAGCTTGAAGAGGACGCGCCAGAGGACCCTTTCCCCCTCATCGGTCGCACCAAGAGGCAGGCTCCCGACGTAGATGGTGTCATCCACGTGGACAGAGGTCGCCTTGGGCAGCGGGTTTCTGCTACGATAGTGCATGCCTATTGCTACGAGCATGACGGAAAGGTCACGGCAATCCTGGATGAGTGTTGACACAAAGAACACAGCGGGTAAGGATGAGAAGCCTGGCGGATCTCCAAGAAACCAGAACTTCAAGGAGCTGTTGACGCCTGCCAACATAGTCACCCTTGTGCGCATCATCCTCATCCCCGTCTTTGTGGTCACCCTGCTCGCTCCCTGGCCTATCTGGTTCCCCGACGCCTCGCTCGCCATGGTGGCCAAACCCTGGATAGCCGCCGCCGTCTTCGCCCTGCTCGCCTTAAGCGACAGCCTGGACGGCTATCTCGCCCGCTCCCGCAACGAGGTCACCACGCTGGGAAAGTTCCTCGACCCTCTGGCCGATAAGATCCTTGTCACCGCCGCACTGCTCGCCCTTATCGAACTGGGCACGCTGCCAGCCTGGGTGGCGCTTATCATCATCGCCCGCGACTTTCTGGTCTCCGGCCTGCGCATGGTCGCCTCGGCTGAGAACCAGGTCATCGCTGCCAGCCGCATAGGCAAGAGCAAGACGGTCTTCCAGATCATCGCCATGATCCTCTTCATCATCAAGGACAGCCCCGTCATCACAGACTTCAGCCTGCAGCTTGGCCTTGGCGCCATGCTCACCTGGCTTGCAAACCTGCTTGCCTGGGTCATCATGGGCGTCGCCCTGCTGCTCACCCTGCTCTCCCTGGTCGATTATTTCATGAAGTCCAGCTCAGTCCTTGGACTGCCCATCGATACCAAGAAGAAGCAATGAGAATAGCCCAAAGCCTCATCGCCTGTGCCCGTGAGCGCAACCTCACGCTTGGCGCCGCAGAATCCTGCACCGGCGGCATGGTGGCAGCGGCTCTGACCTCGGTGCCTGGCGCCTCTGAGGTGTTCAAGGGGGGCGTGGTGAGCTATGCGAATGAGGTGAAGACGACCCTTCTGGGCGTGGACTCCTCTGACCTGGAGTCTGTTGGTGCGGTCAGCGAAGAGGTAGCCCTGCAGATGGCTCAGGGCGCACGCACAGCGCTTCAGGTTGATTACGCGGTGAGCGCCACCGGTATAGCCGGCCCGGACGGTGGCAGCGAGGAGAAGCCGGTAGGCACGGTCTGGATAGCCGTTGCGGGTCCACAGGGCGCCCAGGCGGCCTGTCACAACTTCACAGGGAGCCGCGAAGAGGTCCGCAAAGCAGCCACAGAAGCCGCCCTCCAATCCCTCCTCGAATCTGTAACGCTCAAGTAGGACTGGCCAGGGTGTTCTTTGGGATTCACCAATAGTTCAGGGTGGGTTCGGTTATTTGCAAGGCTCAAGCCAGATTGCTGTATTCACGCTGGCCGCGTAGGGTAAAACCCACCAGTTTGCTGGTGATTCCCCCCTGTTTCTCTCTAGAAAGATTGACACCGAACAAACGTTCGTCTAAGCTTTTACTAAGCGGGAATGACGCAATCATAGGATGGAGACCCTGATGCAACAAGATAAAGCCAAGGCTTTGGAATTCACCACCGAGCAGATCGAGAAGAAATTCGGGAAAGGCTCTATCATGCGTTATGGGGAGGGCGGTCCCAGCATGGAGGTGGGGATCATTCCCACAGGCTCACTCTCGCTCGATGCCGCTCTTGGTATCGGAGGTGTTCCGCGAGGACGCATCATAGAGATCTATGGGCCGGAATCCAGTGGTAAGACCACACTCGCCCTCCAGATATTGGCAGAAGCACAGGCGCTTGGGGGCATTGTCGCCTTCATCGACGCAGAACATGCACTCGATCCCAGCTACGCAGCGCGTTTGGGCGTGGATATCGACGAGGTCCTGATCTCGCAACCGGATACTGGGGAGCAGGCGTTGGAGATCTGTGACATGCTCGTTCACTCAGGAGCCATTGATGCCATCGTCATCGACTCGGTTGCTGCTCTGGTGCCTCGCGCTGAGATAGAGGGGGAGATAGGGGACACCAACGTCGGGCTCCAGGCCCGCCTTATGAGCCAGGCTCTGCGTAAGCTTGCCGGCTCGCTCTCCAAATCCAACACCACCTGCATCTTCATCAATCAACTGCGCGAGAAGATCGGCGTCATGTTCGGCAACCCAGAGACCACCACCGGGGGTCGAGCCCTTAAGTTCTTCTCGACAGTGCGTCTCGACATCCGCAAGATCGACACTATAAAGCGTGGTACCGACATCATAGGCAATAGGGTACGGGTGAAGGTCGTCAAGAACAAAGTAGCTCCGCCCTTCCGCCAGGCTGAGTTCGACCTCATGTACGGGGAGGGTATCTCCAAGGAAGGTTGCATCCTCGACCTGGGTGTTGAAGAAGGCATTGTCAAGAAGTCGGGCGCATGGTTCACCTATGGGGATGAGCGCCTCGGCCAGGGCCGCGAGGCAGCCAAGGAGCTGCTACGGAGCACGCCAGACCTGCGTAACGAGATCGAGGGGAAGATCCGTGTGATCCTCGGTCTAGACCCAGGTGATAATAATGAGCAACCTACACCCTCGGATTTAGATGAAACAACAGTCGCAAGCGGCGCCTGATAGCCCAAAAAGCTTCGATGAGCAGCTCCAGGAAGCTCGGAAGTGCACCGAGCGTCTTATCAATTATCGAGACCGCTCTGCTGCAGAGCTTATGCAACGCCTTCAAAGAAAGGGCTTCGAACAGACCGTTGTCGCGCATGAGGTAGATAGTGCAATAGCCATAGGCTTGGTAGACGACGAACGCTTCACCCGCTTGTTCATCCAAGGCAAGAAGAACCGCAATTGGGGACAAAGGCGGATTGAAAGCGAGTTGAGGCGCTTTGGTATAGAGCTCAGACTCTGTGACGGATACCCAGAGCGCTTCTTCACCGAGGAAGATGAACTGAAAAGGGCAAGTGAGTGCCTCAATCGCTTCCATACAAACGCAAAAGACCCTTGGGCTGCCAGTTATCGCTATCTGGTCTCCAAAGGATATGAGGCGCAGGTTGCTCAAAGAGTTTTGAGAAGTTGACGATTCAACCTGCTAGGAATACCATATTACGTGGCATTTTGATCGATTCACCCGTGCAGCATCGGTTATCTGATCTGCGGTTTTCATACAGGGTTTGATCCAGGACTGGATCAGATCACTATGCCGGATGTTTGATCCGGCTTTTCTTTGGGCAGACATCCTGAATATCAATGATTTGGTTATCGAAGGGAGAGCCGGATGGCTGAAACGATTCTGGCAATCGTTGCTCTGATAATCGGTGGCGCTATCGGTTTTGTTCTTGCTCGTTTCGTCCTCAGTGCAAACGCGAAGAACGCTGTAGCCAACGCAGAGCGCACATTGAAAGATGCTGAAAGACAGGCCGATGCGCTGAAGAGAGAGGCGCAGGTAGAGGCAAAGGATGCCGCGCTTCAGATAAAGGCAGAGGCCGACAAGGACGCAAACGAGCGTCGAAAGGAAATAAAATCACTGGAGAACAGGCTGCTCCAACGTGAGGAGAACCTTGATAAACGCGTTGATGCACTTGATGCCCGCGAGCACCAGCTTTCCTCGATGAATGGTCAACTGGAGCGAAAACAAAAGGATTTGAGCATTGCTTTAGAAAGCGCCCAGACAGACCTTGAGCGTATTGCCCAGATGAATACAGATGAAGCCCGCAAGGAACTACTCGACCGGGTTCGTGACGATGTCACACGTGAAGCAGCGACCATCATCAGGGACTCCGAGACCTACGCGCGCAATGAGGCAGACAAGAAGTCCCGCGAGATCCTCAGTCTAGCAATCCAGCGCGTAGCCGCTGATCACACGGCTGAGCATACGGTGTCTTCAGTCAGCATACCTTCTGATGACCTGAAGGGTAGAATCATCGGGCGCGAAGGGCGTAACATCCGCACCTTCGAGCAGATTACCGGTGTCAACCTCATCATCGATGATACTCCTGAGGTTGTTGTCATATCGAGCTTTGACCCCGTACGCCGCGAGATAGGGCGCATCACCCTGGAGAGCCTCATCGCGGACGGTCGTATACACCCTGCCCGTATCGAGGAGACCTTCAACAAATCGACCCAACTTGTCATGCAACAGGTCCAAGAAGCTGGAGATGCTGCTGCTTTTGATACAGGGATCCACGACCTTCACCCCGAGCTTATCAAGACCCTGGGGCGTCTGAAATATCGTACCTCCTATGGGCAAAACGTCTTGAACCACAGCCTGGAGGTCGCGTACCTCGCAGGAGTCATGGCAGCAGAGCTTGGGCTTGACCCAACAGCAGCTAAGCGTGCCGGCCTGCTCCATGACCTGGGCAAAGCTATCGACCACGAAGTCGAAGGCTCTCACGCAGTCATCGGTGCGGATCTGGCGCGTCGTTTTGGTGAAGGCCCCGAGATCGTCCATGCCATAGAGGCTCACCACAATGATGTCGAACCAGGAACCGTGATAGCGGTGCTTGTCCAGGCAGCCGATGCGATCTCAGCGGCTCGACCTGGAGCCCGGCGGGAGACCATAGAAAGCTATATCAAGCGGTTGGAGAAGCTCGAATCCATTGCCAATGCCCATAAAGGTGTTGAGAAGACCTATGCAATGCAGGCGGGTCGAGAAGTCCGCGTCATGGTCGAACCAGAGGCCATCTCAGACGCTGACTCCGTGGTATTGGCACACGATATCGCCCGGCAGATCGAGGATGAGATGGAGTACCCCGGCCAGATCAAGGTCCTGGTCATCCGAGAAAGCCGCTCTATCGATTATGCCAAATAATAGGCGTTGCTCGAGATGACGGACGGCAAACTCCTAGATTTCATCGAGCAGGTCTCTGGAGGGACTCATATCCGCATAGAGGAGAACCTTGGTAGCGGCTTTGTGCGGCTACGCAGCGAAGAAGCCGAGCGACGACAGGCAAAGCATGATATCCGCCAGGTTGAGGATATCGTCATCGAGATGCTGCGCAATGCACGGGATGCATCGGCGACCGCAGTCTTCATAGCGACGATAAAAGAAGACGAAACACGTACCATCGTAGTCATAGATGACGGTGAGGGTATCCCGGCTCCACTCCACGATCTCATCTTCGACGCACGGGTCACTTCAAAACTTGAGACCATGTTGGAGGATGAATGGGGTGTCCATGGTCGTGGTATGGCGCTCTACTCCATAAAGAGTAATGTATCCAGTGCGAAAGTGGCTACCTCTGCCAGTGGTCTGGGGTCGGCTCTGGTCATCCAGGTTGATACTTCTCTCCTCAAGGAGAAGACGGATCAATCGACCTTCCCCGACATTGAAAAAGATGAAGAAGGCGGGTTGGTAGCCACCAAAGGCCCACACAACATCCTGCGTTCCGCCCTTGAGTTCGCGTTAGCTTATCCCAAGGCGCCTGATGTCTACCTGGGCTCGCCCGCCACCATTGCAGCCACCTTGCTTGAGTACGGGCAGAAACGCCTGAGCAACGAGGACCTGCTCTTCTGTGATGACCCTCAGACCCTCTCTGTAAGCAAGCGGCTTGCAATCAGTTCTGACGCGGGCGATCTCATGGAGAACTGCTCACGTATGGGGCTGGAGATCTCGGAGCGCACCGCGCACCGCATCCTCTCCGACCAGATCGCACCCACGGCGCCTCTACTGGAGCTGGCAAAGGGGGAGCGGGCGCGTAAGACGGCGGCAAACCTGATGAAGGACAACCGTGGGCTCAAGCTTGCCAAAGAGGATGTAGAGGCCTTCTCGCGCGAGATGGAGCAGGCTTTTGAGACCCTTGCAGAGCGCTACTACCTGAGCTTGACAGACCAGCCGCGCATCAAGGTCAAAGGCGACTCCATCACCGTGCGGTTCCCCATAGAGAAGGACTGATCAGCGAGTCAGCCGAGCTATCCCTCTAGACGTACCCCCCTTTGCAAGCGAACGGATGTTCGGTATACTTATGCTGAGCTGAAAGGGATACCACATGCAAGCTAAGACAGCTGAACCTGTTGTCATACTCGGGGTTGATCCGGGGTTAGCGAATACCGGCTGGGGGATTATCGAGCTGTCCGGCTCCAGGAAGCGTGCAGTAGCCTATGGCTGTATCACTACCGATGCTGGCAGCGGTATAGCACAACGGCTCAAACAGATCTATGACGAGATAACTGCGGTTATCGAGCGGTACCAGCCTTCAGAACTCGCCATCGAGTCAGTCTTCTTTGGTTCAAACACCCAAAGCGCCCTCTCAACTGGACAGGCACGCGGAGCGGCGCTGCTCGCAGCAGCAGCGCGGGAGCTTGCGATAGGGGAGTATTCTCCCACACAGGTCAAACAGGTGACAGTGGGTGTGGGAAGGGCACAGAAGCAGCAGGTGCAATACATGGTCAAGGTGATGCTTAAGCTTGACCATGAACCAACACCCGACCATGCTGCCGATGCCCTGGCTGTGGCCCTGTGCCACGCACAGCTCAGGCCTTTGGTGTAGAGTTGTATGTACAGGAACAGCGCGAAAAGGCGCAGGGAACGAGAAGTGCAGGAGCCAAGGTATGATTGCATCCCTCAAAGGACGGGTCACAGGCTTTGATGCGGCCAGCGTCATCATAGATGTGAATGGCATAGGCTATCGCGTCATGCTCTCGACCATGAGCCTTGCCTCTGTTGGCGGGCAAGGGGGAGAGGTAGCCTTGCTGACCTCGATGATCGTGCGCGAAGAAAGCATCTCGCTCTACGGTTTCCTCAGCGAGCAGGAGCAACAGCTCTTCGAGAAACTCATCACTGTCTCCGGTGTCGGCCCCAAGGTCGCCCTCAGTGCACTTTCAACCTTTGCTGCAGACACGCTTTCCCAGATCATCCTTGGGGAGGATGTTGCCCGAATCGCGACCATACCGGGCATTGGCAAGAAGACGGCACAACGCATCATCCTGGAGCTGCGTGGTGTACTTGACGCTTATAGCACAGACAAGGCTACCAGCCCCACAGCTTCCGCGGCCGGCACGCAGGCCACTGAGGCTCTGATGGGCATGGGTTTCACGGCAACAGAGGTGAATCTCGCTTTGAAGGGCTATGAAGGCGACACTCAGGATGTCGCCGCCCTCATCCGGTTTGGGCTCAAGAGACTGGGGGCCTCCTGATGGCTCTTTGGGAAGCCGAAGGTTTCCAACCTGCCGGCGCAGCCCATAAGCATAGCCCCGCCACACAGGCACGCTCCCTCACGCCTGAGTTCACTGAGGATGACCTCGGCCTCGACCGTTCGCTCAGGCCACGCAAACTGGATGACTTCATCGGACAGACCCGGGTCAAGGAGAACCTCGCTGTGCTCATCGAGGCAGCCAGGCAGCGCAACGACACCCTCGACCACCTGCTGTTCTCTGGTCCCCCTGGCCTGGGGAAGACAACGCTCTCTTCGGTGGTTGCAAACGAGCTGGGCGTCTCCATCAAACTCACCAGCGGGCCTGCCATAGAGCGGGCTGGCGACCTCGCAGCGATACTGACCAATCTTGAGCAAGGAGATGTCCTCTTCATAGACGAGATACATCGTCTCAACCGGGCCATAGAGGAGGTCCTCTATCCTGCGATGGAGGATTTTGTCCTGGACATCGTCATCGGCAAGGGACCGGCAGCCCAATCCCTTCGCCTTGAGATACCCCACTTCACGCTTATTGCAGCGACCACGCGCACCGGCCTTCTGACCGGGCCGCTCAGGGATCGCTTCGGCATCTCTTTCAGGTTGGATTACTACAACAACCAGGAGCTCCACGACATCATCATCCGCTCTGCGACCATTCTCGATGTCAGTATCGATGAAGCCGGCGCACGCGAGATATCACGGCGTAGCCGCGGTACACCGCGCCTGGCGAACCGCCTGCTCAGGCGGGTACGCGATTTTGCGTCTGTCAGAGCGGACCACGAGGTAACAGAGGAGATCGCAAAAGCGGCGCTTGAGTTCTTCGAGGTCGATGAGTTGGGCCTGGATGCCATGGACAACAAGATACTCCATGTGCTCATATCCACCTTCTCTGGCAAGCCGGTGGGACTGAATACCCTGGCAAACGCCCTCGGCGAGGACCCGGAGACACTGGAGGACGTCTACGAGCCCTATCTGCTTCAACAGGGTCTCATCCAACGCACACCCAAGGGAAGGATCGCCACGCAACGCGCCTTTCAGCACCAGGGTGTGCCCTTCGACCTGTTCTCCTAGACCAGACAACTGGAGGAAACGTGTTTGAGAACGACTATCTGATGCGCATCATCCTGCAGTTCGTTGCTGCGTTGCAAAGGGCGTTGCGGGAACAGAATGTACGCCCTGAGGAAAAGGCCGGCGATCTCGAGCAGCTAGTAGGCGAGGCTGTCAACATAGATGCGCGCCTGCTCTTCTCCATGGCGCCAGAGTCATTGGTCTCCATGCTGCAGCTGGGGGATTTTGACGAGAAGCTCGGGGGGTATGTGCTCCGAGCCCTGTACCTGGAAGCCGAGCTGCTTGATGAGGCTGATATGAAGGATCGCGCCGACCTGAGAAGATCCCAGGCCGACGCAATCGCGCAGGCATATGGATTCGACATCACTTCTGCCGATGTCGCACCTGAGGCGCTCGAGGAGTTCTTGCGCCAGCAGGAAGAAGGATAGGGCGCTTCCCTAGAAGCGGGCCTCCCAGACGCCGTGGAGGTTGCAGTATGCCTGGACTATGATCTGCTCGTTGACCTGCTCTATATCAAAGGCTGCTTCAGGGGCATCTGCGGCGGTGAACTCCACTGAGTCGATCAGCTCGGGACCGTCGAAGATCTTGATCCATTCGATAAGATGCTCTTCGGTCTGTGGATGGGCGATGCCCTTCAGGCCGATGCTCACGATATAGACCGTGTCCTCGATGACCTCGATGCTTGGCGTATGCTTCAGCTCGAAGTCACTCGCAGTGTTGATATCCTCAAAGGTATGGATCTCGTAGTCGCTCATGGTTACCCCTCTCTTGTGGGTTGTAGGTTTACTGATGAATACGATACCACGAATCAATGATATAGCGCAGGCCGCTTATTACTGGTAAACTTGCGACAAGGGTATTCTCTTGGTGTGCAAAGCGCCGATGAAACGAACCATAAACGCAGCAATTCGAAGCTTGAAGGGATTGAACATGGATGAAACGGGAGTGTTGTCATTACTCGATGAGCTATCTGATCTCATTGAGGATGGTAAACCAGCATTAGGGAATCGTGATAGAAGACAGATCGATGTGGCTCCGGCTCTGGATATTATCGACGAGATCAGACAGAGTTTTCCCGTTGAGTTCTCTCAGGCCCGCCAGATAGTCCGCGAGCGACAGGGCCTGCTCGAAGATACCGAGGCAGAGTGTAACCGCATCCTTGAGGATGCCCGTAACCAGGCCCTCATCATTGCCAGCGAGCAGGAGATCGTCAGGATCGCTCAGCAACAGGCCGAGAACGTATTGGCTGATGCACGCGAGATGGAGCGCGAGACGCGTGCCGGCGCCGAGGACTATGCGGATAACGTCTTCTCGCATATCGAGTCCACACTCGACTCACTCAATGAGAACGTACGTCGCTGCCGGGAGAGGCTCAATAACAAAGCCTCCCGCTAGCAGAGAAGGAAAACAGAGAGCCCGCATCGCTGAGCTACCAGGTTCTCGATGCGGGTTCTTATCGTATTGAAAGAGACTCCTATGACCGAACAAGTTGATCTGCCTTTCAGACTGCTCCCTGAACTGGAGGAAACCGGCTCACAGCGGGAGCTTGAGGGCGTATTGATGCTTGAGCAGATACGCCGCGGCTACCAGGTATTCCAGCTCAGAGCCGGGATATCCTACCAGCTTGAGTTGAGGAATACCGGTGATGGTGTGCTGTTACGTGGCCTTGCCCAAGGCGAGGGGGTCTCGGAGTGCGCGCGCTGTCTTGAGGAGGCGGCCTTTGCTGTTGAGGGAGAGGTTGAGGGATACTATATCCTTAAGCCCGACGAGCAGGAGCTGGGGCTGTCTGACGATGAATTCACCGCGGTGGGAGCGGATGGCGTTGTCGACCTGGCGGTGCCCATTACCGCGGCTATCATCTATGAGCTGCCACAGGTGCTGCTCTGCAGTGAGGACTGCGCGGGGCTTTGTCCCAGGTGCGGCGTCAACCTGAATACCGAGAGCTGCGATTGTGCCCAAAAACCCAACCCCGACAGCCCCTTTGCCAAATTGAAAGACCTCGTCGACTCAGACTAGTTGTTCTGCTAAAATGGGTCGGTTCGTCTATTACGCATGCCTGAGGACTCTAACCGCATGTGGCCCGCAAGGGTTGCGGTCTAGGGGTTGAGCCAGGCAGAGGGCTGGGTTAGGGCTTCTAACCTGGCAACAACAAAAAAGGAGAGAAGAATGGCTACGACTGTCAGTATCAGGTCGCTGTTGGATGCGGCCGTCCACTTTGGACACCAGACTCGCCGGTGGAATCCCAAGATGAAACCCTACATCTTTGGCGACCGCAACGGCATCTACATCATCGATCTAAAACAGACCCTCATAGAACTGGATAAGACCTACACCTTTGTCAAGGACCTCGCCGCGCGCGGTGGCGCCCTGCTCTTTGTGGGGACTAAGAAACAAGCCCAGGAGGCCGTTGCCGTGAATGCTGACCGGTGCGGCATGCCCTATGTCAACGCCCGTTGGCTAGGTGGAATGCTTACCAACTTTGTGACCATCCGCTCGCGGGTGACCTATATGGAGGAGCTGGAGGCTATGGATGCTGATGGCAGGATGGCCGCGCTTCCCAAGAAGGAGCAGATCCTGCTGCGCAAGGAGCTTGGCAAACTGCAGACCAATCTGAACGGCGTACGCAACATGAGGGCTGTACCTCAGGCCATCTTCGTGGTGGATACCAAGCGCGAGGAGATCGCCATCCATGAGGCGCATCGTTTGGGAATCCCGGTAATCGGCATCATCGACACCAATGCTGATCCGGACGAGGTTGATTTCGGCATCCCTGCGAACGACGACGCCATACGTTCGGTCTCGCTGCTGTGCGAGGTCATCGCCGACGCTGTGATCGCCGGAACAGACCTGACCGGGATAAGCGAAGAGGAGATGGACGCCGGCGATGAGACACTAGAGCCTGAAGCCGCAGAGGACGCAGAGGCTGAGGTATCGCCGCATGACGTGAGCAAGACCTCCGCAGAGCCTGTGGCTGAGATCGCGGAAGAGCTGCTTGAAGAAGAAGCCGAGAAGGACGCCCCGGCAGCTGAAGGTGAAGAGCAGGCAGAGGCTGAGGGGGATATAACGGAGGCGGTTGAGGAAGTCAGCGAGGCAGCAGAGACAACCGAACCCGTCGAGGAGCCAACCGAGAAGGAAGAAGCGGCCGAGTAACCTGGCGGCCCACTCATATACGCAAAAGAGGAAGGGAATCAACATGGCAGAGATAACTGCTTCACAAGTCAAGGAGCTGCGGGAAAGCACCGGCGCCGGAATGATGGAGTGCAAGAAGGCGCTCGTTGAGGCCGAAGGTGACATGGATAAAGCGGTAGACGTCCTCCGTACCCGCGGATTAGCCGTGGCAGCCAAGAAGGCCGGCCGTGCGACCAACGAGGGACTGGCAGCAGTCCTGGTCGCTGAGGATGGCAGGTCCGCTTCGCTGGTAGAGGTCAACTGCGAGACGGACTTCGTCTCACGTAACGAGATCTTCGGGGGATACGTAGCGAAGATCGCCAAGACCGTCTTGGATACTGACCCCGCTGACATCGATGCACTCAAGGCGGTAGTTGTTGAGGGGGAGACCATAGAAGACCTGCTCACTGCGGCTATACACACCATAGGCGAGAACATCCAGATCAGCCGTTTTGTGCGACGGACCGTTGATGTCGGCGCAATCTCCTCCTACATCCATGGTGGCGGTCGATTGGGCATATTGGTGCAGTTCAAGCTCGGTCAAGCCGCTACGGCACAGGCTGAGGCTTTCAAGATCATGGCAAAGGACATTGCCATGCAGGTTGCGGCAGCCAATCCGGGTGCAGTCACCCGCGAAGGCTTCTCCGCGGAGCTTATAGAGCATGAGATGGCGATCTACAAGGCAAAGGCGGCAGAGTCCGGCAAACCTGAAGCGATCCAGGAGAAGATCGCCGAGGGCAACCTGAAGAAGTTCTATCAGGAGAACACCCTTGTCGAGCAGGCCTTTGTAAAGGATCCCGATCAGACCGTGCAGGCTGTCATCGATAGCGTGGCAAAGTCACTGGGCGACAGTATCGAAGTCATCGGTTTCGACCGCTTTGAAGTTGGGCAGGGATAAGGCGCTGTACTTATCGTTATTTAAAGGAAAGCGGGGGTGTCCTCTACGGGATATGCCCGCTTTTGCTATAGTTGCACGAGCAGAAATATACGTGCGGACAAAGGAGAGCTGTGGCTGACTTCATCTACAAGCGGGCACTTCTCAAGTTATCCGGCGAGCATCTGGCCGGGGATCAGGGATACGGTATCGATCCCAAGGTGATCACCGGGCTTGCCAACCAGATCAAGAGCATCAAGGACAAAGGCATCGAGCTAGCCATCACCGTTGGCGGGGGCAATATCTTCCGCGGTATGGCGGCTTCCACTGAGGGTATGGACCGCAGCCAGGCAGACTACATCGGCATGCTTGCCACGGTGATGAACGCATTGGCGTTGCAGGAGGCGCTCGAGCGCGCCGGCGTGTTCACGCGGGTCCAGAGCGCCATTGCCATGCAGGAGATCGCCGAGACCTATATCCGTCGCAAGGCCATCCGGCACCTGGAGAAGGGGCGGGTTGTGATCTTCGCCGCGGGTACCAGCAACCCCTATTTCACCACGGACACCTCCGCTGCGCTGCGCGCCTGTGAGATCAATGCGGACGTGCTCTTGAAGGCGACCAAGGTAGACGGGGTCTATGACAGCGACCCCATGAAGAACCCCTCTGCAGAACGCTTTGAGCGCATCAGCTATCTTGATGTCCTGACCAGGGAGCTGCACGTCATGGACTCCACGGCTATCTCGCTCTGCATGGATAATAAGCTGCCGCTGATTGTATTCAGCCTGCTCAAGGAGGGCAATATGGAGGCGGTCCTGTGCGGTGAGCCCGTCGGGACCACAATCTATTAGGAGGACCTTATGATCGAAGACATCATCGGTGCTGCCACTGAGAAGATGGATAAGACCATCACAAACCTCAGCCACGAGTTTTCCACCGTTCGCACCGGACGCGCCTCCGCAGCTATGCTGGAGCGCATCTCGGTGAGCTACTATGGGGCGCAGACCCCCATAACGCAGATAGCGAGCATCAAGACGCCTGAGGCGCACCTTTTGGTTGTGGAACCCTGGGACAAGCAGATAGTCAACGACGTGGTCAAAGCCATACAGGCCAGTGACCTGGGCATCATGCCTTCCAATGATGGTGGCATCATACGCCTGCCGTTCCCGCCACCTACCGAGGAGCGCCGCAAGGAGCTGGTCAAACAGTGCAGACATATCGCTGAGGAGGCCAAGATAGCCGTCCGCAATGAGCGCCGTGACGCGAACTCCAAGCTCGAGCGCCTGATCAAGGATGCGGACGTCTCAAAAGACGAGGTACACCGCGCAGAGGAGAGGATCCAAAAGCTCACTGATAAGCACATCGCAGAAGTGGATGAGCTCCTCAAACGCAAAGAGGCAGAGGTGATGGAGGTCTGACCGGTTTGGACAAGCTTACCAAGCTCTTTGAGTCTCCTCCGTCAGACATCGACCTTACGGCATTCGACCCTGAGCGCATCCCGCTGCATATCGCGGTCATCATGGATGGCAATGGGCGTTGGGCGCAACAGCGGGGAAAGAACCGGGCTTTTGGGCACAAGGCTGGCATCGAGGGAGTCCGGGCGCTGATCCGCACGAGTAATGACCTGGGCATCCGCTACCTTACCATCTTCAGCTTCTCCACGGAGAACTGGCTGAGGCCCAAAGACGAGGTCAGGACCCTCATGTCCCTGTTCGCCAATACCCTGGCAGCAGAGCTGGACGGCCTTAACGAGGAGCAGGTGCGCATAAAGACCATCGGCGACCTCTCGATCCTCCCCACCACCACCCGCGTCACCTTTGAGGAGGCGGCCCGCTACACCAAGAACAACACTGGCATGACCCTGATCATAGCCGTTAACTACGGCTCCCGTCTTGAGATAACCGCTGCCGCGCAGAAGCTCGCGCACCGCGCGCTGGCCGGCGAGCTGGATGCGGCGCAGATCGACGCATTCACCCCAGAAGACTTTGCGCAGCTGCTTGAGACAGTCGGCATCCCTGACCCGGAGCTGGTCATCCGCACCAGCGGGGAGTACCGCCTCTCGAACTTCCTGCTCTATCAACTTGCCTACAGTGAGCTCTATATCACACCCACGCTCTGGCCGGACTTCGACAAGTATGAGTTACTGCGCGCCCTGTTCGCCTTCCAGAAGCGCGAGCGCAGGTTTGGTGGCGTCTGAGATGGGCAGCCTCAAGAAGCGCGTGCTCACCGGCGCCATCTTCGCCATACTGGTTGTCGGTCTGACACTCCTCAGCACTATCACCACAGTGATCATGACCTCAGCGCTCTCGGGCCTCTGTGCCTTTGAGCTCTTCCGCATGCTGCGATCCGACGCCAAGCTGCCCAATGAGATCTTAGGCACCACCGTCGCCGCGCTCTATCCCATCGCCTACGCACTGCTGCACTTCAACGGCCTCCTGTCACTGACGGTCCTCTTCGCGACCATCCTGCTCATCTGGTACGTCTTCTATACCCCGGCGCGCATCACCGACGTCGCCATCACGCTCTTCGGCGCTTGCTACACCGGTCTCATGCTCTCATCCCTGGTGATGATCAGAGAGGTCGTCCCCGGCTTCTGGGGCGGCGTTTTGGTGGTGGGCATACTGATCTCGGTATGGGGCAACGACATGTTCGCGTACCTGGTTGGCTCAAAGATCGGCAAGCACCCCATGGCGCCGCGCATCTCACCCAAGAAATCCTGGGAAGGCTTCATCGCCGGCATGCTCTGCTCGGTGGGTGTCTGGTGCCTCTTCCTCCTCATCCCAGGCCTGGAGCTGACCCTGGCCTGGGCCATAGTCGGCGGTCTGGCCTGCGGTTGGGTGGGGATATTGGGAGACCTCGTCGAGTCGCGCATCAAGCGCAGCACCGGCTTCAAGGACTCCAGCAACCTCCTGCCCGGCCACGGCGGCTTCCTCGACCGTTGCGACTCACTTATCGTAGTAGGCGCCGTCGCCTCCCTCCTGTTCAGAGTCATCGGTCTATGAGCGCCACTCAGGAACATAACGATAAGAAGCGACATCTTGTCCTGCTGGGATCTACGGGCTCCATTGGCCGCCAGACCCTCGAGGTGCTGCGTGCTCATCCCGGCTCTCTCCAGGTGCTTGCCCTGGCAGCCCATCGTAACGTCGATCTGTTGGCCGCACAGGCACAGGAGTTCAAAGCCAGGTATGTGGCTATTGGAGATGAGCAGCTTAAGGACAGTCCGGCGTTGAACCAGTTCCCTGACAGTGTCAGCATTGGTTTTGGCGCAGCAGCCATCGAGCGCCTGGCTACCTTGGAGGAAGCCGATATCGTACTGAACGCCCTGGTGGGGGCTGCCGGCCTCAGAGCCAGCTACACAACACTCAAGCAGGGGAGGACCCTGGCGCTGGCCAACAAGGAATCCCTGGTGGTGGGCGGTGACCTCATCATGCCGCTGGCGAACCACGATACCCTGTTGCCTGTGGACTCAGAGCACTCGGCAATCTATCAATGTCTGCTGGGGGAGCAGGAATCAGAGGTCAGCCGCATATGGCTCACTGCCTCCGGCGGGCCCTTCCGCGGCTTGACGCGCGAGCAGCTGGCGCTGGTTTCCCGCGAACAGGCGCTGGCACACCCCACCTGGCTCATGGGCCCCAAGATCACCATCGACAGCGCGAGTCTGATGAATAAGGGTCTGGAGGCTATCGAGGCGCACCATCTGTTCAACCTGGACTATGACAGGATCCGCATAGTAGTCCATCCACAGAGCTGCATCCACTCCATGGTTGAATACCTCGACGGCAGCGTTAAGGCCCACCTTGGCGTCACGGACATGCGCATCCCCATACAATTCGCGCTCTCCTATCCTCGTCGCTGGCAAACCCCCCTACAGCCGCTCGATTTCACCAAAGTCTCCCAGTTGACCTTCGAGGAACCTGACCTGGAGCGTTTTGGCGCCCTTCGCCTGGCTTTGGAGGCGGGCAGGGCAGGCGGCACGGCCCCCGCTGTACTCAACGCGGCAAACGAGGTCGCTGTGCAGGCTTTTCTCGTCAATAACTGCGGTTTCCTTGCCATTGAGCGTATCGTCGCAGGCGTGTTGGAGCAGCACAGCGTTGAGGCGGTCAGTGGGTTGGAGCAGCTGGAAGCAGTCGATGCCTGGGCCCGCCAACAGGCCCTAAAGCTTGTGTCCACTGCGTAACGCCTCTTTGGTAGTTGAGCAACCACAGGTATACTGTCAAACATGGAAATGGTTTTTGAAGGTATCAAGGTTGTATTCTTCGGCGCTCTGATGTTCTCTATCATCGTGACTATCCACGAGTTAGGGCACTTCACCACTGCGCGCCTCTTTGGCCTGCGCGTCAAGGAGTTCATGATCGGGCTGCCCGGCCCCAACATCGGTTTCCACTTCAAGGGGACCAAATTCGGGGTCACCCCCTTCCTGTTGGGCGGCTATGCCCTGATTGCGGGCGGGGCGGGCATGAAGGAGAACACCCATCTCGCCTCAGCCTTCTCCTACCTGGCACAGCACGGCACCCTCACGGAAGAGCAGGCTCTGGTCGCAGAGGCAGAGCTGGGTTATGACCTGGAAGAGGCGCTTGATGTCCTCCATGACTGGGGGACCATCAAACGTGTCAAGAAGAAGGGGCGCTACACCTATCTGATGCCCCAGACCATGTTCATCGCAGAGGGACAACCGCGTCAGGTTGAGGACGCGCAGGCCCACATCACCGCAGAGCGCAAGCTCACCTACGACGCGGCGCCCTGGTATAGAAGGGTCATCATCCTGGCTGGCGGTGTCATCTTCAACCTGATCTTCGCCATCATCATCTTCACCAGCGGCATGATGCTCATGGGCGCCCAGGAGCCCACAACAACCTTTGAGAGCGTTGTTGCGGGCAGTCCTGCTGAACTAGCCGGCATACAGCCGGGTGATACCATCGTTTCCTTTGAGGGCCAGCCTATCGACACCTGGGAGGCCTTCACCACCTGTATAGCTGCCCATAAGCCCGGCGACCAGGTGACGGTTTGCATAGACCACCAGGGAGATCTGCGCGACCTACGCGTTGTGCTTGCGGACAACGAGGGTCGCCCCATGCTTGGTGTCACTACCAGCCTTGAGAAAAGACCCGTCCCATTCTCCGAGGCTTTCACCACCTCTGTCGGCTTCATCGGCCTGGTGACTCAGGCGATACTCAAGCTCTTCAACCCCGCTACCTTCAACGAGGTGATCAGCGAGTCCACCTCCATCGTGGGCATCTCCTTTGAGGCACGCAACTTCGCGGCAGAGGGTTTCCTGCCTTTCATCTACCTCGCAGCGGCCCTGTCGATCTCCATCGGCCTCATGAACCTGCTGCCCTTCCCACCCCTCGACGGCGGCAAGATCATCGTCGAGACTATAGAACGCGTCACCCGCAGGAAGATACCAAGCTCTGTCATGAGCGGCATCTCGGTCACAGCGCTGGCCCTGCTCGTCCTCCTCTTCCTCTATGTCACCAATCAGGATATCCATCGCTATATCCTCGGCGGATAAGGGGCAATCGGACGCATGGTAAAGAGAACAGCAGACAAGAAGGCTGAGAGGGCACGCGAGCTGACCCATCCCGTATCCGTTGGCGGTATGACCATCGGCGGGGGAGCGCCTGTGGTGGTCCAATCCATGCTCAATACGCGTACCTTTGATGTAGAGGCCTCACTCGCCCAGATAGACACACTCAAGCAGGCCGGCTGCGAGCTTGTCCGCGTTGCCATCCCCTCACAGGCTGAACTCGAGTCCTTTGGTCTCATTTGTGAAGCCTCGCCACTGCCTGTTGTCGCTGATATCCACTTCGACCACAACCTCGCCATCCAGGCGGCGCAACGTGGCGCTGCAAAACTGCGCATCAACCCAGGCAACATAGGCTCCTGGGAGAAGGTCGACGCCATCATCGAGGCAGCCGGAGCTTCCCATATCCCCATACGGATCGGCGTGAATGCCGGCTCGCTCTCTTCCTACTTCGCAGAGCGCGCTGACCTGACACAGCCCGAGAAACTTGTCGGCAGCGCCCTGGAGTTCGTCGAGCACTTCACCGCTCGCGGCTTTTCTGACCTGGTGCTTGCGGCCAAGGCCCATGATGTGACCACCACGGTTGGGACCTACCGCCTCCTGTCTCGCGAACTGCCTCAGGTGCCCCTGCACATTGGCGTCACTGAGGCGGGAACCGCACTGCAGGGCACGGTTAAGTCTGCGGCAGCCCTGGGGACCCTGCTGTTGGACGGCATAGGCGATACGCTACGCGTCTCTTTGACGGCTGATCCGGTCGAGGAGGTGCGCGTAGCCTGGGAGCTACTAGCGGCCTGCGGCCTGCGCCGCCTGACACCGGAGCTCATCAGCTGCCCCACTTGCGGCCGCTGTCAAGTGGATCTCATCAGCATTGCGACACAGGTGGAACAGCGCCTCAGGCAGATACGCAAGCCACTTTCCGTGGCGGTTATGGGCTGTGTGGTGAATGGCCCAGGCGAGGCCCGCCACGCCGACGTGGGCGTTGCCTTTGGTGGCGCCGGCAAGGCTGCCCTCTTCACCCAAGGGGAGATCATCTCAACCGTTGATGAATCCCAGGTTGTAGACGCTTTATTCGCAGAGATCAACCACCTGAACTAGTTAATCAACCTGCCTTTATAGGAAATCGGTTGGATACTCACTTGCATCTGGCTTCACCCGTTTCAAGCCACGGTCGTACTCAGAACTCTCCTCAGAGAAGAAGTAGATCCATCCACCAGTTAAACTTGGCTCTGAAAGGATGGAATTGTACCCACTACCCCTTATCAGTAGCTTGTTCTTCTTGCTTTTCACATCGTAGCTATGAAGATTCATAGGGTCGAAATAATACACAGTACTCCCAGATACTTGAAAAGAAGTCAGATACATTGAGGTTACGATAAGGGTTTCTTCCCTCGTGTCCAGATCAAAACGGTAAAGCGCGGTTTCACCCGCTTGAGCATGGGGAGACCAGAAGTGCAACAAATAGTAGAGAGAATCCTCTGTTTTCACTACTCCTGAGTAATTAAGTCCCCCTACAATAAAGCTACCAGAAGGAAGAGCGAAGAGCTGCTCTCCCTCTTCTATGAAGGTGGTAAGATCCGCCCTGTATACGCCTTGACTCTGGTCGCTGTATACCGTCTTAACGTAGTAGATGTACTCATCTGTAACAAGAATGAGAGATGCGCCAACATCTGCCGATACGGGCTCCTGTCCCTCTCTGAACTCGATCTCACCATTTGTTATATCGAACACAAAGAGGAAGGGTTTCTCGTACTCTCCCAGACCTGTATAGAAGGAATAGGCATACTTCCCTTTTGGGCATGAATCAAAAAGCAATCCTTCAAGGATGAGTGTTTCGATATCACCCTCCACATCGCTGTATCCTCTTGAGAGGATTTCAAAGAGTTCCTCGGGGATTGAAACACCTGGTTTCATCTTAAGTCCAATTGAAACAGGCTCGCTGTCGCTGCTACCAAGGTCGAGTGATTTTATCTTAATATGGTACTCTGTGCTGCCACTTCTCAGATAGCGGAGACCTTCGACAAAATAGAGTATGTCATCCTCTACGTAAAGAGAGGGTATATATATGGAATTTATGCCTTCTTCCGTGATCGAGATGCGATAGATCTCTTCAGCTTGTGCACCCTCGGTATCATCTATCCTCAGTATCCTCGCTTCACATCTACTGACGTTAAAATCGTCCATGGTAGAGCCGTCCACGACAAAATCGTACATA
Source organism: Coriobacteriia bacterium (assembly GCA_009783245.1). Classification (GTDB taxonomy): domain Bacteria; phylum Actinomycetota; class Coriobacteriia; order Coriobacteriales; family UBA8131; genus WRHL01. Next base: position 13,588 of record WRHL01000012.1, on the reverse strand, counting down.
GTTAAATAAGTTGAGTTCCCTCTTCGGAGCACCAGATTGTTAGAACTGCTCTCAGACCCTCCATCTGAATTTGAAACAGTATTGTCACTACCGACGTTTTCTGGCCCCTTGCTTGTACCGGGTGAGTTTTGACATGCGAACAGGAGGAATCCGGCAAGTGTCAGCACAAAGGCTGCTGTAAGCAGTTTTACGGTTCTTAAAGGTTCTTTCATCTCAGCCCCCATGTTTCTGTCCCTACTTGCCACTTTCAATTGAAAGCTATCAAATACTGAATTGTGTGTCAAACTGCTGCCTCATCGCGAAGTTTACACTGGGCTAAGACCCGGTGCTTTGAGCCTTGGTAGCAACGCTGAGTGCCCCGACCGCATTATGTCCCTGTCCTACTACACACCGTCCACCCGTCTCACGTCATGCGCTACAATGGTCAGCGGATAAGAACACAGAGAGGAACCAACGTGTCAACAACGCATCTGCTTCGCATGAGTCAATTCTACGCTCCCACGCTCAAGGAAGACCCCGTCGATGCCGAGATCGCCTCGCACCGCCTGCTCATCCGTGCAGCCATGATGCGCAAGGTCGCCTCCGGCATCTACTCCTTCCTCCCGCTGGGCTTTTTGGCTCTCAAGAAGCTGGAGCAGATAGTGCGTGAGGAGATGTGCGCCATAGGCTCGCAGGAGATGCAGATGTCCATCATCCAGCCCGCGGATCTCTGGCATGAAAGCGGTCGCTGGGACGACTACGGCCCTGAGCTCTTCCGCCTCAACGACCGGCATGAGAACACCTTTGCCCTGGCTCCCACCCACGAGGAGCTCATCACCTCGCTTATCCGCAATGAGCTGCGCAGCTACAAGGAGCTGCCCAAGTCCCTCTTCCACATCACCAACAAGTACCGCGATGAGATACGGCCCCGCTTTGGCCTGCTGCGCGGCCGCGAGTTCATCATGAAGGACGCCTATGACTTCCATGCCAGCAAGGAGAGCCTCCAGCAGGGCTACGATGATATGGCCAACGCCTATGGACGCATCTGCGAGCGCCTGGGCCTGACCTACTACCCCGTTGAAGCGGATAGCGGCCAGATTGGCGGCAAGGTGACCACGGAGTTCATGGCGCTGGCAGACGTAGGCGAGGCAGAGCTTGCCTACTGTGGTTGCGGTTACGCGGCCAACACCGAGGTCGCCCAGGCAAACATCCAGCCCCAGGTGTTCAAGGCCGGTGAGCTGGAGAAGCTGCACACTCCCATAGAGGGCAGCATCGCCGCACTGGCGGAGTTCTTGGGCATCCCCACAAAGGCTACGGTCAAGGCGCTTGCCATCAAGGAGCCCAGTGGTGCGCTGTCTGTGCTCTTCATCCCCGGCGACCATGAGCTGGGCGAGCTCAAGGCAGACAAGGCCCTGCCCGGCTTTGACTTCCTCACCGACGAGGAGATGCAAGACAGCGGCCTGGTTAAGGGCTTCATGGGCCCCGTTGGCCTGCCGCAGGGCGTGCGGGTCATAGCCGACGTATCGCTTAAGGACACGGCCCACTGGGTGACCGGCGCCAATGAGCCTGACTACCACTTTGCTGCCGCTGCTCCTGGCAGGGACTTTGACGTGGACCTCTGGCTGGACCTGGCAACTGCCCAGCCCGGCGACCTCTGCCCCACCTGCGGCAAACCCCTGCAACTGGCCCGCGGCATCGAAGTGGGCCAGGTGTTCCAGCTGGGTACCAAGTATTCTGAGTCCATGGGCGCCAGCTTCATGGCGGAGGACGGCAGCGAGAAGCCCTTCCTCATGGGCTGCTATGGCTGGGGCGTCACCCGCTCGCTTGCCGCCGTGGTAGAGCAGTATAACGATGAGAACGGGATCATCTGGCCCATCAGCGTTGCCCCCGCCGAAGTAGCAGTCCTGCCCTTGGCGCTGGGCGATGAACTGGTCGAACCGGCCTCCCTGCGCATAGCCCAAGAGCTCATCGCTGCTGGTATAGAAACGGTCATCGACGACCGCGATGAGCGTGCCGGTGTCAAATTCAACGACGCCGACCTCATAGGTTGGCCCTATCAGATAGTTGTGGGTAAACGCGGCCTTGAGGCAGGCGAGGTGGAGTTAAAAGATCGTCGTAGCGGCCAGAAGCAACAGATACCGCTTACTGAGATAGTCTCTCAGGTGAGGGCAGTGGTGGAAGATGCCCGTCAAGCTTATCGCTGAACGTTTCCCTGTTATTGAGCCCACAAACCTGAACTTCCCTTGGCTGCTTGCTTTCACCACGCTCGCCGAGCACAGGGAAGAGCGTTTTGACTTCATGGCCGGCAAAGGTGAAGCCCAGCGCCGTGAGCTTGAGGCCGCTCTCGCTCCCATGGCCGTAACCTGGCTCACCCTGGAACACGGCGCCACCATAGTCGATTTGACAGAGCTTCCGTCATTGCGAGGAGACTCAAAGCAGACAAATCTCCCGTCATTGCGAGGAGTGAGCGAAGCGAGCGACGTGGCAATCTATGGCAGCGATTCCATTGTTGGGGGCTTAACACAGCGTACAGACCCACAGTTCCAAACCTCCCCATTCCCGTCTCCCCATGCTGACGGCGCCATCCTCACAACACCGGGCCACGCTGTGGCCTTCACCACCGCTGACTGCCTCCCCATAATCTGCGTCTGCGAACAGCTACGGGTTGTCGCTGTCCTCCACGCGGGCTGGCGCAGTCTTGCCGCAGGCATCATCGAGAGCGCCATCCAGCGCATGCAGGCAGACTATGGCGTTGACCCTGTAGCCCTGAAGGCTTGGGTAGGGCCGGCCATCGCCCAGCAGGACTACGAGGTATCCACCGACACACGTACGGCGCTGCTTGAGCGACCTGCCGTCACCACGCAGCTCTTCAGCCCGACAAGACCAGGCCACTGGCTTGCCGACCTGCCCGGCGCGGCAACTGCGATCCTCACCTCGCTGGGTCTTCCCGTTGCCAGCATAGCACGTCATCCTCAATCCACCCTGCAAAGCCTCCAGCTGCATTCCGCCCGACGCGACGGCACAACCTCAGGCAGAATGGCTACCGTAGTGGGGATGACATGCTGAGCCCACAAACGGGTTCCAATCAAATGCCGTTCTACAAACGGAATCTCATCGTGCTCTGGATCGGCTGTTTCGCAACGGGTGTCGGCATGTCCATGATCGTCCCGTTCATTCCGCTGTTCATAGACACACTGAGTGATTTCACCAGGCAGGAATTAGCGTTTTGGAGTGGGATCATTGCCTCTGCCCCATTTCTGATGCAGGCTTTGATTGCGCCTCTCTGGGGCCGTCTTGCCGATCGCTATGGCCAAAAACCCATGCTGCTGAGGGCCAGCCTTGGTATGTCCATCATCATCTCGGCAACAGGGTTCGTTACGAGTATCTGGGCGTTTCTGGCTCTGCGAGCGGTATTCGGGATCCTCTCCGGGTATCTTGTCAACGCAATCGCATTGATAGCCGTACAGACGCCAAAAGAGGAATCAGGGCGGGTACTTGGCACCATGAACACGGCGAACGTCGGCGGTATGCTGGTAGGCCCGCTCCTTGGCGCGTTTGTGGTCACCTTCGCAGGCTATGCCCAGATATTCTTCACTACCGGAGGGATAATCGGCGCCGCCTTCTTCCTGACCCTGTTCTTGATAAAGGAGGACTTCACCCCTGTCAGCAAGGGACAGGAGGTCTCGATAAAGACGGCCTTCAGGATAATCGATAATCCTCAGCTGATTCTGGGGATGTTCCTTACAACACTGATAATCATGTTGGCCAATTCAGCTATCAACCCGATACTCTCGCTGTATGTGCGCGATATCCTGCCAGAAGGAGAGAGTGTCGAACTGTGGAGTGGTATTGTAGCAGCAGCTCCCGGCGTTACCACTATCTTCGCCGCGCCACGTCTGGGTGCGCTAGGCGACCGTATCGGCACACAGAAAGTCCTGCTCTTTGGCCTGGGTTTCTCGGCATTGATCTTCATACCCATGGGATTGATCACCTCCATCTGGCTTTTCACGGCGCTTCGCCTGCTTATCGGTGTGGGAAACGCTGCCCTGACCCCCTGCGTACAGGCTCTGCTCAGCCGTAATACCCCCAAGGAAGCCATAGGCAGGATCTTCGCGTTGAATCAGAGCTCGCAATCCATAGGCCTGGTAGTAGGCCCCTTATTAGGGGCGAGCATCGCCGGCATGCTGGCTTTCCCCTATATCTTCTTTGCTACCACGCTCCTTCTCCTCATCAACCTGCTCATCGTCCTGCGCGTAAGTAGGACAAAACCTGGAGACCAACAGTCAGAATCAACTCCTGAGAACTGACCACCACCGCTCTTCCGCTATAATGGGAGATTGTGTAAAAATCAGCACACACAACGGGAGCGGATTTGCAGGACTCGATAGTCATTCGCGGGGCACGCGAGCATAACCTGAAGAATATCAATGTCACCATACCCCGTGACAGGCTGGTGGTCATCACCGGTCTTTCAGGCAGTGGTAAGAGCTCGCTTGCCTTTGACACCATCTACGCAGAAGGACAGCGGCGTTACGTGGAGTCGCTCTCTGCCTATGCCCGCCAGTTCCTGGGACAGATGAACAAACCCGATGTCGACCACATAGACGGCCTGTCGCCGGCGGTATCCATCGACCAGAAGACCACCTCCAAGAATCCGCGCTCAACCGTGGGCACTGTCACCGAGATCTATGACTACCTGCGGCTGCTCTTCGCGCGCATAGGCATCCCGCACTGCCCGGAATGCGGGCGTGAGATCATCCGCCAGACCACCGACCAGGTGGTCGACAGAATCATCGAGATGGGCGCGGGTAGAAGGGCCTATCTGCTTGCCCCCATAGTCCGCGGCCGTAAGGGCGAGTTCGGTAAGCTCTTCGCTGACCTGCATAAAGAAGGCTTCGCCCGCGTACGCGTGGACGGCGAGGTGCGCCAGCTGGCTGAGAAGATAGACCTCGACAAGAAGTTCAAGCATGATATCGAGGTACTGGTCGACCGAATCGTCATCAAGTCAGACGCCACAACACGGCTTGCTGAGGCGGTGGAGACCGCAACACGCTTGGCCGAGGGCAACGTCATAGTCCAGCTGCTTGCGGATGAGCAAGAAGGGCTTCCTGAGCTGGAGGAGGGCTTCTCCTTAGCGCTTGCCTGCCCTGTTCATGGACACTCCCTCGATGACCTGGAGCCGCGCGACTTCAGCTTCAACGCCCCCTACGGCGCCTGCCCCTCCTGCCTGGGCCTCGGTTTCACCCATGATGTCGATCCCATGCTCATCATCCCAGACCCCTCGCTCTCGCTGGCGGATGGGGCCTGGGTTGTCTTCACAACAGCTAGTAACTATTGGCCACAGGTGCTCACGTCAGTGGCCAAGCACCTGGGGGTTAGTGCCGACACACCCTTTGAGGACTACCCGCGGCATATCCAGGACGCCTTCCTCTATGGGCTGGGGAATGAGCGGGTCCGCGTTGAGTATGTGACCCGCGACGGGCGCGACACACACTGGTCCATCACTTTCCAGGGCCTGGTCAAGGCAACCAACAACCGCTATGAGGAGACAACCAGCGAATCGCAGAAGGCGCGCTTTGAGGAGTACTTCTCCATCGCCCCTTGTGGCGACTGCGGTGGCGCCCGCCTGAAACCCGAGATACTGGCAGTGACCGTTGGAGGTAAGAACATCCATGAGGTCACCAAGTACTCCGCGCGTGACAGCCTGGAGTTCTTCGAGGGGCTCAGTCTCAGCGAACGAGAAGAACAGATCGGTGGGCGGGTCATCAAGGAGATCCGCGAACGCCTGCGCTTCTTGGTGGATGTGGGACTTGACTACCTCACGTTGGACCGGACCACCGCGACATTGTCGGGGGGAGAGGCGCAGCGTATCCGTCTTGCCACGCAGATAGGCGCTGGCCTCATGGGCGTGCTCTACATCCTTGACGAGCCCTCCATTGGGTTGCATCAACGCGACAATGCCCGCCTCATCGCCACGCTTGAGCGCCTGCGCGACCTGGGCAACACGGTCATAGTGGTGGAGCACGACGAGGAGACCATCCGGAGCGCCGACCACGTCATAGATATAGGCCCAGGCGCCGGAGAGCACGGTGGCAGCATCATCGCGCAGGGGGCGCCTGATACCATACTGAGGGCAGAGGGCTCCCTGACAGCGGATTATCTGTCCGGTCGCCGTGAGATACCCATACCGGAAATGCGTCGCGAACCGGGTAGGGGAGTCATCCAGATCACCGGCGCCCGCGAGAACAACCTCAAGGACCTTGATGTTGAGATAGAGTTGGGCGCTTTGACGGTGGTGACGGGTGTCTCTGGATCCGGCAAGTCCTCGCTGATCACCGACACGCTGGCTCCGGCGTTGACCAACCGCATCCACCGCTCGCATAAGCGGGTTGGCCCGTATGAGAAGCTTACAGGGGTCAACCTGCTTGACAAGGTGATAGACATAGACCAAAGCCCCATTGGGCGCACACCTCGCTCGAACCCGGCAACCTATGTGGGTCTCTGGGATGATGTGCGTGCGCTCTTCTCGTTATTGCCAGAGTCCAAGGCACGGGGCTATTCTCCCGGCCGCTTCTCCTTCAACGTGGCGGGAGGACGTTGCGAGGCCTGCAAGGGAGATGGGCAGATCAAGATAGAGATGCACTTTTTGCCGGATATCTATGTGCCCTGTGAGGTCTGCAAGGGCGACCGTTATAACCGCGAGACCCTGCAGATCACCTATAAGGGGAAGAACGTTGCGGACGTGCTCGACATGAGCGTGGAGGAGGCCCTGCATTTCTTTGAGAACCTGCCTAAGCTCAAACGCAAACTCCAGACCCTGTATGACGTGGGGTTGGGATACATCAAGCTTGGGCAACCAGCGACCACGCTTTCTGGCGGCGAGGCGCAGCGGGTGAAGCTCTCAAGCGAACTCCAACGCGTGCAGACCGGCAACACCTTCTATATCCTTGACGAGCCCACAACCGGCCTGCACTTTGACGACGTGCGGCAGCTGTTGGACGTGCTGCAGAGGTTGGTGGAGAAGGGCAACACGGTGCTGGTCATCGAGCACAACCTTGATGTGATCAAGTGCGCAGACCGCATCATCGACCTTGGCCCTGAGGGTGGCGACCGCGGCGGCGAGCTTTTAGCCTGCGGCACACCCGAGGATGTGGCGCGCAATCCTAAAAGCTATACCGGTCATTTCCTGGCTGCGGCCTTTGAGAAGGCCCACCACCCGTTTTAACTGTCAGGCGTTACACCTGGAACAGGTCGGTGCTGAGGTATTTCTCACCCCTGTCCGGGAAGATGACAACCATGACGCCGCTTTCCAGCTTCTCGATCTCCTTGATGGCTGCCAACATGGCGGCCCCGCTGGACATGCCCACAAAGATGCCTTCTTCGCGGACGATGCGCCTTGCTGTCTCATATGCTTCCTCGGTGTCTATGAGGATGCTGTCGTCTATCTCGTTGATGTCATAGATCTCAGGGACTATCGCCTCAGCCAGGCTCTTGAGGCCCTGGATGTAGTGTCCCTTTACCGGCTGTGCCTCGATGATCTTCACACTGGGGTTCCGCTTCTTGAGCATCATACCAACGCCCATAAGTGTGCCTGAGGTGCCCAGGGCCGAGACAAAGTGCGTGACGCGGCCTTCGGTCTGTCTCCAGATCTCCAGGGCGGTGGTCTCGTAGTGGGCGATCTTGTTGTACTCGTTAGAGAACTGGTTGGGATTGAAATACCTTTCCGGGTAGGCCGCAAGCAGCTCTTTGGTCTTCAGTATCGCACCGTCGGTCCCCAGGTCCGGGGCAGTGAGTATGACCTCGCTTCCAAAGGCCTTGATCATCTTCTGCCGCTCGATGGAAACAGCGGAGCTCATGACTATCTGCACGCGGTAACCCTTGACCGAACCTATCATGGCCAACGCGATCCCGGTGTTGCCAGAGGTTGCCTCGATGATGATCTTATCTTTGGTCAATACCCCCTCGGCCTCCGCCTGCTCGATCATCATCAACGCGATCCTGTCCTTGATGCTGCCGGTGGGGTTGAAACCCTCAACCTTGGCGTACAGCTCCACTGCCGGGTTGGGGTTCATTGTGTTGATACGCACCATGGGGGTATTGCCGATGGTGGCGAGGATATTGCCGTGGACCATGTGCTCTCCTGTCGGGAACCTGACGTATATGAAACAAGAACGTTAGCCATAGTATCGCATGCACCGATAATTGACTATCATGGAATATGTTCCAGTCCTAAAAACCCTCAAGGACTTCTCGAGAAAGTGCAGGGGTGGTGCGATGAGAACAGGAAACTCCCTTAGAAAAGCGCTTTGGGCCGCGGTCATTGCAGTTCTCTGCATATGCTTGCTGACCTCACTGCTTACCTATATCTACAATGCGACAGCGCGGAACAGCTCCCAGGAAGGACTCCTAGAGATCCCGGAGCGATATGTGTCAGCACAAGAGGGTGAACCAGATATTCTAGGCTCTCGGGCCTACATCACTGAGAGCCTTGAGCGAGGGCCGGGTTGGCAGCAGATAGTGTTTGACAGTCCTTTCCAACTGGGCGAGAAAGAGCTGGCTGGTTCTTGGCAGGCTCCCGATGGCCCTGAAGACTACTATGACATCGTATTGGGGTCCTATCCCTGCATCGACGGCTCGACTGTGGCGGTTCCCATGGCGGTTGAGTTCGCGCGCCAACACCTCGGTCTTTCCGATGAGGACGCCAATGGCTTAGCATGGTTCAACACCACACATAATGCCTATCTCGAACTGATCACAGGAAGTGGATACGTGTCCGGCATGATCAGATCCGAGAACGCCTTCCTGCGCTACGATGAAACTGTAGACATCATCATCGTAACAGCGCCATCAGGCAATGAACTATGGCTGGCGCAGCAATATGGTATTACCCTCATCCAAGAACCGGTCTGCTATGATGCCTTCGTCTTCATCACCCACAAGGACAACCCTGTGGATAGCCTCACCCTCGATCAGGTGCGTGGCATCTATTCTGGAGAGATCACCAGCTGGAGGCAAGTGGGAGGAAATGATGAGAGGATCATCGCTTTCCAACGTGAGGAGAACTCGGGCAGCCAGACAGGGATGATAGATCTGGTAATGGGCGATATCCCCATGCTTCCGCCCGAGAAAGTCAAGGTGGCCATAGGTATGGGGATGCTGGTAGACGAAGTAGCGGAATATCAGAACAACGCCTCAAGCATCGGTTACACCTATCGCTACTACATAGATAACCTGTATAAGAACGAGAACATCAAGATCCTCAAGATAGACGGGGTGTCTGCAGAGGAAGAGAATCTCCGCTCAGGCGCATACCCCCTAACAGTGAGCTACTACGGTATCATCAGGGCAAGCGATGAACAGTCTACCGGGGGGCTGTTCCTGGATTGGATGCTGTCTCCAGAAGGCCAGGCATGCATCAAGCAGGCGGGCTACATCCCTTACTATGAGTGAGACAACTACAGCGCATAATGCAAATATGGAAGCATTTACCCGTTGAATCCTATATACTGGACTAGACTCACCTCAGGCAGGGCATACAGGATTGATACCATGTGGTTGGGTAGCATGGCGCGATTCGCACTTGCCCGTATATCTGCTGAAGTGGAGTTGTTGGTCGAAGCAAGTATCAGTAAGAGAAGGGATCTGTTATGAAGAAGGTATGGGGCAAGCTGATAGCAGGAGCTGTGGCATTGACACTGGCATTCGGAATGGCAACTGCACTTGCGGCTTGCGGTGGTGGTTCTGACCCCAATCTCGGTGTGTGGAAGGCTACCAAGATCGAAGCGCTCGGTCAGAGTATGGATGCCGATGAGGTCTTTGGTGGTCTATCGTTCGAGCTCAAGAGTGGCGGAAAGGCTACGATGAAGCTTGAGAACGATACCTACAACGTCAAATGGAAGGTATCGGGCAATGCCATTACCATTGAGGATGCCTCGGGAACTGTATCAGGAACGATCAACGGCAACACCATGATCATAGATGATTGGATGGGGATGGGATTCACCGTCACCCTTGTTAAGCAATAATGGGTGTTTGTTTTGACAGCGTTGTCCCAAACGCTGAAAGCATGTAGGACCATTGAATGACAAAGGGCCTGTCCGATATCTGCGGACAGGCCCTTTTCAGGTGATGAGCGTATTGGATAACCTACCCACCATCAAAGAGCAACTCGATGCCGTGCCGCAGCAGCCGGGTGTCTACCTGTGGAAGGACGCCCAGGGCAAGGTGCTCTACGTGGGCAAAGCCAAGCAGCTGCGCAGCCGCATGCGGCAATACGTCAACCTGCAGGACGAGCGCATGATGATCCCACGCCTCATGGAGCAGGTCGCCTCCTTTGAGTACCTGGTCACTGGCAGTGAGCATGAGTCCCTGGTGCTGGAGAAGAACCTCATCAACCAGTACGCACCGCCCTTCAATGTGGACTTCCGCGACGACAAGAGCTACCCTTTCATCGCTCTCACCAAAGGTGACGTCTTCCCCGCAATAAAATACACACGAGAAAAACCGGTTCCTACCACACGCTACTTTGGCCCCTATACGGATGCCCGTGCTGCCCGCATAGTCATAGATGTCGCCCGTCGCGTAGTACCGATCTGCCAGGCGAGCTGTGTGGAATGGAAGCGCCTGAGGCGCAGGCTCGAGGCGGATCCCAGTCTTGCTTTAGCTGGGGAGAAACCCTGCTTCGATTCCCATGTGGGTCTGGGTCCGGGGCCGTGTACAGGCGCCTGCAGTCCTGAGGAGTATGCCAAGCAGGTGCGTAGCATCGAGCGTTTCCTGTCAGGGCATCGCCGGGCATTCATCGAGGAGATCGAGCGCGAAATGCACCAGGCAGCTGCTGACCTCGACTTTGAGAGGGCCGCCCGCTCCAAGACACGCCTGGAGACCATACGCTCGCTACAGGACCGGCAGCACGTGCAGATCCCACCTGCGCTCTCCGCAGACGTCATAGGCTTCTATCGCGAGGAGACAATCACCGGTGTCCACGTGCTCACCGTGCGGGAGGGCATTGTCATCATCTCCAATGAGTTTGTGCTGGACAAGGGTTTTGATGTCCCAGACGGCGATCTGATAGACGGGTTTCTCGTCCGTTATTATGAGCAGGCCACTGACGTTCCCCGTGAAGTGGTGCTTGAGCAGGTCTCTGAGGACGCGGCGACTATTGAGGAATGGCGCACATCCAAGCTCGCTTCGAAACACGGCGCCAGGGTGCGCCTGACGGTGCCGCAACGCGGTGATCGTTTGGAACTGCTTGAGCTCGCGCAGCGCAACGCGCGGCATACGCTCATGCGCTACAAGGTGCGCACCCGCTATGACGAGGAGCGCATCAACTCCGCATTGCTTCAGCTTGAGAGCGCGTTGGCCCTGGATAAACCGCCTTTGCGCATCGAATGCTTTGATATATCCACCATCCACGGCTGTCATTCCGTGGCCTCCATGGTGGTCTTTACTGCCGGCGCCCCTGAAAAGGCGCAGTATCGCCGCTTCAAGGTGCGTCTGGATACGGGAGAGGCGAATGACTTTGCCATGATCTCAGAGGTACTGGGGCGCCGCTACGCTCCCCAACGTATGGCTGACGAACGCTTTGGCGCCTGCCCCGACCTGCTCATAGTCGACGGCGGGAAGCCACAGCTGACAGCAGCCCTGCAGCAGCTTGCGGCGCTGGGGCTCGACATCCCGGTTGCCGGCCTGGCAAAGGCCGACGAGGAGCTCTTCGTCCCCTGGAGTGATACGGGACCCATAGTCCTGCCCAGCGGTTCAGAGGCGCTCTACCTGGTCAAGCAGATCCGCGATGAGGCCCACCGCTTCGCCATCACCTTCCATCGCGAGCTCAGGGGCAAGGCTATGACGGCCAGCGTGCTTGATGACGTGACTGGCCTGGGGCCCAAACGCAAGAAGTTGGCGCTCAAGGCCTTTGGCTCCTTTAAAAAGCTTTGCGAGGCAGATGTTGAGGCCATAGCCGCCGTTCAGGGTATACCACAGGATGTAGCCGCAGAGATCTTCGCCGTCCTGCACCAGGATAACCTGTGAGCATACCTCTGTCCTGATTGGACAATCGGGCACCTCCATACCCCCCCCATACCCCCAGATGCGCACTACCCTCGGTCGTACCACCTTGTAGCTGCTGTGGAAAATCAAATCAACCATAGTTTGATTTTCCACAGCAGCGGACACAACGCCAAACAGGCCGCTGCACACCTGCGTTTCCGTACTGACCTCCCTGGATGCGCGAGGGGGACTGGCGCCTGGCGAGGTGATATCGCGCATCTTGCGGGGTTGTGCCGGGCGCGGGCCCGCCCTGCTCGTCATGCTCTGAGTTGTTAGCAGGAAATTGAGGTTGTGTGAGCCTTCAAGCCCTTCTCTTTGGCATAAATAGCTATTGGATTTATAAACGTGCAGGTAAATAGATAGCTTGTTAAAGACGCACATTACAAGCCCTAGTTCGAGGCTCACACAACCTCAATTTCCTGCTAACAACTGCTAAAATGGTGCTATGGAGCTCTTACTTACTCACAGAACGGCATTGGAGTACTGGCGCATTTCTGGCAAGGCGCAGGATAAGCTAGCCCGCAGTCGAGCAAAACGTGTCGCACCTGCTCGGTTTCCGGGATTCACAGCGTTAAGCCAGCTTGCATCACAAGGGCTTTCTATGCCACTGGATGCCACGGTGAGCTCAAAAGCTGCCAGACGTGTGACGAGTGTGGTGCGTTCGCATGTGTTTGAGGCGGCTTTGCCCAGGGGAGGCGTGGTGTACGTTGGGGGCGGTCTTTGTGTGAGCTCGCCGGAGTTGTGTTTCTTTTGGATGGCCAGCGAGCTCTCACTGGTGAAGCTCATCGAGCTGGGCTTTGAGTTGTGCGGGTCTTACTCTCTGCCTGGGCCTGCGCCTGGCGAGGAGGGCGCCTACAGACGCCCACCGCTTACCAGCACAAAGAAGTTGGCAGCCTTTGTTGGCCAGATGGCGGGGGCGCATGGTGTGAGGAAGGCAACCAGGGCCTTGCGGTACATTGCGGACGGCTCAGCCTCGCCCATGGAGACGGTGCTGGTCATGCTGTTGACGCTTCCGTACAAGCTGGGCGGCTACGGGTTGTACATGCCTGAGCTCAACGCGCGGGTCACCCCCGCTAAGACGGCTAAGAAGATCGCGAGTAAAAGCCATTATTACTGCGACCTGTTCTGGCCGGATGTCGATGTTGCGGCAGAGTACGACAGCGACCAGTTCCACACCGGCCCTGACCGGATTTCCAGCGATTCCAAACGACGCAACGCCCTGGCTACCATGGGGGTGCTGGTGGTAACCGTGACCAACCGCCAGATCCGCGACACGGTGGAGCTAGAGAAGGTCGCCAAGCAGCTTGCTGCCGGCATTGGCAAGCAGCTACGGCATAACGAGAAGCCCGGGTTCCGCAATGCGCAGCGCGAGCTGCGGGGCATGCTGTTGTAGGCGCCACAGAGATGGACCAGCCGGCATACCCGCTGACTGGCCCCTCCAACCAAGAGAAGCCGGCATACCCGCTGACTGGCCCTTCCAACCAAGATACCCCCAAACTGCCACCCCCATTCTGCTACACTGTAGGTGGCAGTCAGACAGACGGGAGGGGACGCCTTGGACACA